>JABMOP010000037.1 GCA_013204125.1 Rhodospirillales bacterium
ATCGTCCAGCAATTTCTCGACGATATCTTCGATCACCGGGGGCAGGGCCTCCAGCTGGCGCGGCGAAAAGGCGCCGGCCAATAATTTCCGCACGCGTTTGTGGTAAGGATCGTCGTTGAACACGATTGACGTTGTGTGGTGGGTGTAAAGCGGCCCATCGCCGAATTTGGGTTTGAACTCGACCCGCTTGTCGGAACTCATATCGGGGTGGCGGTAGCCCTGCTGCACATCATCGAACCGGGTCAGGAAATAGGTGCCGTCCGGATTGACGTGGATCGGATCGTGGGTGCGCAGTGCCCGGTACATCGGAAACGGATCTTTTAAAAACCCTTCACCGAAATCATTGAGATCGAAGGCGCGCGCCGCGTCTGCGCCCAAATCTGTGATTGCATCCATGATGTGCCTCCTAATCCTTACCCGCGGGCGGGCAGGACAATCCCCCGGCAGTCGCCGAATCCAAGGCGCGCATATCCGCCGCCTTCGCAGTGTGAGCTCATGATCACTTCGTCACCGTCTTCCAAAAATGTCCGGCTCTCGCCGCTTGGCAGATCGAACGGCTCCTGGCCGCCGCGCGAAATTTCCAAAAGACTGCCATAGCTGCCGGGCTTGGTGCCGGACACGGTGCCGGTGCCCATCAAATCGCCGGGGCGAAGATCGCAGCCGCCGGAGGTGTGGTGGGCGAGCATCTGAAAAATCGTCCAATACATGTCTTTGAAGGGCGCCTGGCCGCAAACATAGGGCGCCTGACCGTCTGCGCGCATTTTGGCCGAGGTGATCGCTACTTGCATTTGAATGTCGAGCCCACCCCATTTTTCGTCATTATCCGAGGCAAGGTAGGGAAGCGGCGCCGGATCGCCGTCCGGGCGTTTGAACGACCGCGTCCGGTACGGCGCAAGCGCTTCTAAAGTCACAATCCACGGCGAGATGGTGCTGGCGAAATTTTTGCCCAGAAATGGTCCCAAGGGCTGATACTCCCAGGCTTGGATGTCGCGCGCCGACCAATCGTTCAGCAAGCACAGACCGAAAATATGGCTTTCCGTATCCTCCAGCGATATCGGCGTGCCGAGCGCATTTCCCGGCCCGCCATAGAACGCCAACTCCATTTCGTAATCGAGGCGCTTGCACGGGCCGAAACTGGGCGCATCCGCATCGGGCGCTTTGGTCTGGCCATTGGGGCGGATGATCGCTTCGCCGCTGGGCTGGATCGAAGACGCCCGTCCGTGATAGGCGATGGGGATGTGTTTATAGCTCGGCAGCAATGGGTTATCGGGGCGAAACAGAGTGCCGGCATTGGTCGCGTGATTGATCGAGGCATAAAAATCCGTGTAATCGCCGATTTGCGTCGGCAGATGCATTTCGGCATCGGTCATGGCAACGAGGCATTTCGCCACATCGTCCTTCGGCCCATCTTCGGCTAAAAGCTCCGAGACGCGTGCACGGAGCGCCGACCAATGGGCGGAATTTTGGGAAAGCAGCGGGTTTAAAATTGCGCCCGATGCGGCTTCGGCGGCGTCCCTTGCCGCGCCACCAAACAATCCAGCTTTCAGCGCCGCTGCGATATCCAATATTTGATCGCCGATGGCGACGCCGCCATGGGGGCTGCTGCCGCCGATTGAGAAAACACCCAAGGGTAAGTTCTGGATGGGGAAATCATTGCCGGCCTCGTTGGCGGCGGCAACAAAACTTTTGCGCTTGGGATCGTGGGTATCGTTCAATTCAGGCATTTATGATTTCCGGTGGTTAATTTTTTTTAAGAATTTTTGAATTCTTTTTTCAATCCCTGCCAGGTCTCGAAATAGTTTTTCTGCAGCAGCGGCGTTTCCATGGCGAAATTGGTCGGCCGGTAGGCGAAGCAAGTTTCAAACATGAACGCCATGGTGCCGTCTAAAAATACCGGCTCCAATTTCTGGGTGCTGGCTTTTGCATACACCTCCGCATCGTTGCCGTGCGGCGACATGCGGTTATGCAGGCTCGATCCGCCCGGAACGAAGCCTTCCTCGCGGCCGTCATAGGCGCCGGTTATCAGGCCCATGAATTCGGCCATGACGTTGCGGTGAAACCACGGCGGGCGGTAGGTGTTTTCGCCGACCATCCAGCGCGGCGGGAATATGACGAAATCCAGATTGGCGGTGCCGGGCACGGCGGACGGCGATGTCAGCACGGTGAAAATCGACGGATCACAATGATCAAAGCTGACCGTATTAATGACCATGAAATCAGCGAGGTCGTATTTGTAGGGTGTCAGGTTGCCGTGCCAGCCGACCACATCCAAGGGTGAATGGCCGATTTCCGCATCCCATAGAAAGCCGTCAAATTTGCAGGAAAGGCGGAAATTGCCTTCGCGTTCTTCATAGGCCGCCACCGGCGCCTTGAAATCGCGGGGATTGGCGAGGCCGTTGGACCCGATCGGACCCAAATTGGGGAGCGTCAGCGCCGCGCCGAAATTTTCGGCAACATAGCCACGGGCTTCGCCGTCCGGCAATTCGACGCGGTATTTGATGCCCCTCGGCACGACGGCAATTTCGCCGGGCCGGATTTCCAAATTGCCCATTTCGGTGAGCAAACTCAGCCGCCCGGTTTCGGGCACAAACAGAAATTCGCCGTCCGCATTATAGAAATAGCGGTCGGTCATGGAGGCGTTGGCGGCATATAAATGCACGGCAAGTCCGCCGCCGCCGTTGGCATCGCCGGCGCCGCAGAGGGTCGCCAATCCGTCAATAATATCGGTCTGGCGCTCCGGCATTTTCGGCGGGTTCCAGCGCATCTGGTTGGGATTGGCCGGCAAGCCGTCGAACGGCGCGCCGCGCACTAATTTATTATCGGCTTGGGTGAACGGCCGATGCACCACCGAGGGGCGCTGGCGGTAGAACCAGGTGCGCTTGTTTTCGGCCCGGGGCGCGGTGAAGGCGGTGCCCGAAATGATTTCAGCGTAAAGCCCGAATGGCGCTTTTTGCGGTGAATTACGGCCCCGAGGCACGGCGCCGGGGATGGCTTCGGTCTGGAACTCATTGCCAAATCCGGTCTGGTAATCCAATCCGGTATTGGTCCGCTGTTCTACACGTTTATCCATAATCAGAACTCCTCCCGCTTTTGAGTTTCTATGTTAGTTTGCTGAGGTGCCGGGTTCAACGCAGCATTTTTTGGATCTAATAAGTCATCGCAATTGCCAGAACTTAATCTTTCTCTAATATGCGGGCCATGGGAATGCACACGGGGAGGAAAATGAGCGAAAATTCCGTAGATCGCCGGCTCGCCGCCGTCCTCGTCGCCGATGTGGTCGGCTATACGGGCCTGATGGAAGACGATTCAGACGGCACCGTCGCCGCCTGGGCGGCGGCGCGCGACGAGGTGATTGAACCGGTAACCGGGCGCCATGGCGGGCGCGTGGTCAAACTGACCGGCGACGGCTTCTTGGCCGAGTTTCCAACCGTCCAGAACGCCGTCAATTGCGCCCGCACTATGCAGGATGAATTAATAACCAACAGCTTGAATTTCCGCATGGGTATCAATCTGGGCGATATCATTGATGATGGCCGCGACATCCACGGCGAAGGCGTCAACGTTGCGGCGCGTATCGAAGCGCTGGCGGAGCCCGGCGGCATCTGCATTTCCGGGTTGGTCTATGAATCTATCCGTAACCGTATCGATGCTGATTACCGGGACATGGGCGAACGGGAAGTCAAAAATGTTTCGGGGCCGGTGCGTGTCTACGCCATTGGTGGGGGAAAAGCTGCTGTAAATGCAAAGCCGCCCGCCGATAAGCCGTCGATTGCCGTCCTGCCCTTCGACAATCTATCGGACGATGCGGCCCAAGAATATTTCAGTGATGGGATTACCGAAGATATCATCACGGATCTTTCGAAAGTTTCCTCGCTCATTGTCATCGCCCGCAATTCATCTTTCACCTACAAGGGAAAGGCGACGGACGTGCGCAGCGTCGCCGCCGATTTGAACGTCAGCTACTTGCTCGAAGGTAGCGTGCGCAAGGCCGGTGAGAAGGTGCGCATCACGGCCCAACTGGTCGATGGGAAAAGCGGCGCCCACATTTGGGCCGACCGCTATGACCGCAATATGACCGATATCTTCGCCGTCCAAGACGAGGTCGCGCAAAAAATCATCGAGGCACTTCAACTCAACCTTTCACCGGAAGAAATAAAACGCATCGGCACGCCCGGCACCGATAATATGGAAGCCTACGATTA
>JABMOP010000424.1 GCA_013204125.1 Rhodospirillales bacterium
GCAAGCGCCAATACGTCATCCACGGATGGTGCCAGACGCCCATCGATAACCGCGGCGGCGCGCACCGAAGGCGTCACCATGGCCCATATCATAGATAAACTCGCCGCGCGTATCGGCTAGCGGGAGGCGCCGAAACCGATCATGGCAGCACGCCTCGCCGATATCCACGCCAAGGCCGAAATATTATCGGCCAATCTTCCGCCGTTGATGGTGGCGGCGGACCGCGTGGCGGCAACCGTAAGCCAAGGCCTGCACGGGCGGCGGCGCGTCGGTCAGGGCGAAACATTCTGGCAGTACCGGCGCTATGAATGGGGTGATCCGGTGGCGCAGATCGATTGGCGCCGCTCGGCCAAATCGGATACGGTATTTCTCCGCGAAAATGAATGGGAAGCGGCGCAAAGCGTCTGGATCTGGAGCGACGGCTCGCCCTCGATGAAATTTTCATCGGCGCGCGATATTCCTGAAAAATCCGAACGCGCCGATTTGCTGGCCCTGGCGGTGGCTTCCCTTTTGGTGCAGGGCGGCGAACATATCGCGGCGCTCGGCCGGCGTATGATACCGAGCACCGGGCGCAGCGCTCTTTTGATGCTCGCCCAGGCGATGGAGGAACGCAACGCCGCCGCCGACCAAACCGCAAGCCTGCCGCCGTTCGAGCCCCTGCCCCGGTATGGGCGCGCCGTTTTATTCGGTGATTTCCTGGAACCCAAGGAAGAATTATATAAAGCCATCGGGCGCTTGGCCGACCGCGGCGTGCGCGGCCATCTGGTGCAAGTCCTCGATCCGGCGGAACATAGCCTGCCGTTTGGCGGGCGCACCCGTTTCGAAGGCATGGAAGACGAAGGCTCGGCCCTTATCGGCCGCGTCGAAGGGGTGCGGGGCGATTACCAGCAGGCCATGGAAAAATTGCAATTGGGCCTTAAAGACATCGCCCGCTCCACCGGCTGGGATTATCAGCTTCACATGACCGACCATCCACCGGAAGCGGCGCTCTTAAGGCTCTATACAGCGCTCGCCCTGCCGAGGGGTCGTTAGCCATGTTCACCTTCGGCGCCCTTTCCTTTGTTGCCCCGGTGGCGCTTCTGGCGATGGCCTTGTTGCCGGTCATCTGGTGGTTCCTCCGGGTTATCCCGCCGGCGCCGAAAAGGGTTCGCTTTCCCGCCATCCGTCTCATCATGGGACTGACGAACCCGGAAGAAAGTTCGGCTAAAACGCCTTTGTGGCTGACCCTCCTGCGCCTTGCCTTGGTTGCGTTCATTATAGTCGGCGCGGCGCATCCGGTCTTAAATGCCGGCAATCAATTACCGGCAGGCGGGCCTTTGGTATTGGTCATCGACGACGGCTGGGCGGCGGCAAAAAATTGGGCGGCGCGGCGCGACGCGGCGGGTAATTTGATCGACCGGGCAGAACGGGATGCCCGCCCGGTTTTCGTCGTCACGACGGCGCCGGGAAATGGCCGCGCGCGCGCCCTCCAATCATTGATGAGCGCTGACGATGCCCGGCAAATTATCCGCGCCCTTAATCCTAAACCCTGGCCGGTGGACCGCGAAGCCGCAATTTCGGTCATCAATGAAATTGGCGCGAACAAAGGCGCGGCGGATGCCAACGTCCAATGGCTGTCCAACGGCTTGGACGAAGGATCGGCGGCGGAATTTGCCGCCGCCCTTAGAAAATTGGGTCCGCTCACAATATTGGCCGAACCACCGGGCGGGCTTCCTTCCATCTTATTGCCGCCATCGTCCGAACGGGACGGACTGATCCTTCACGCCCGCCGCGCGCCTGGATCGGTGCAGGCATCTTTGGGCCTACGGTTGCGCGACGAACAAGGCGGTGTCCTCGCGTCCAAGAAATTGAGCTTCAAGCCGGGTGCAACGGAGGGCACGCTCAAACTGCCGCTGCCCGCCGAAATCCGCAATCGCGTCACCAGGATCGAAATCGAAGGCGGCAATCATGCCGGCGGCATGATTTTGGTTGATGAACGCTGGCGGCGGCGGCCGGTCGGCATCGCCACCGATGCCACCCGCCGGGTTGATCAGCCGCTTCTCGACGATATTTATTATCTGGACCGGGCGCTCGATCCGTTCACCGAGGTGCGATTAGGATCGATTACCGAGCTTTTGCGCCGGGAATTGGCGCTCCTGGTTCTTGCCGATCCCGAACGCTTATCTGGAACTGAACGGCGATTAGTGGAAAATTGGATGACCGGCGGCGGCATCGTTTTGCGCTTTGCCGGGCCGCGCCTATCGGACGGCATTCACCGTTTATTGCCGGTTCGCCTGCGCCAAGGCGACCGTGAATTAGGCGGCGCTTTGTCCTGGTCGAAACCGGCGAGCCTCGCGCCATTTCCGCCAAACAGCCCCTTTGCCGGTCTGGTCGTTCCCGGCGACGTCAAAATCCGCCGCCAGGTTCTCGCCCAACCGAGCGTCGATTTGCCGGACAAAACCTGGGCACGATTATCCGACGGCACACCCATCGTCACCGCCGAAAAGCGCGGCCAAGGCTGGCTGGTGTTCGTGCACACCACGGCCAGCCCCAATTGGTCCGACTTACCGCTTTCCGGATTATTCGTCGGGATGTTGCAAAATCTGGTGCAGATGAGCCGCGGCGTATCCTCCGGCGCTGATAACCGCTTGCTCGCCCCGATCCAAACCGTCGATGGGTTCGGCGCATTAAGCGCAGCCGGCACCGGCGCCCGCGCCATCAGAGCCAACCAATTTGCCACCGAACTTCCGGGGCCGGAACACCCGCCTGGATTTTACGGCGACAAAATATCCCGCCGCGCCTTTAACCTCGCCCCCAAGCTGGCCGAGATGGAACCGATGGCATCGATCAGCGGCGCCCAGATGGGTACCTACCAGACGACGCGCGAACGTGATTTACGCGGTGGATTGCTCGCCGCCGCCTTACTGTTGGCGTTGGCTGATATCATTGCGTCCTTTGCTTTACGCGGATTTTTCGGAGCGCGGCGGGCGGTCGCCGGGGCGCTCATTTTGGCGGCGCTCACCTTGGCCGGCGGGCCGGCCCATGCGCAATCAAAGGCGCCGCCGATCAGCGCCTTCGCCGGCGCGCTTAAAGTTCGTATCGCCTATGTCCCGAGCGGCGATCGACGCATTGACGATGTCAGCCGCGCCGGGCTCATCGGCCTGGCGC
>JABMOP010000425.1 GCA_013204125.1 Rhodospirillales bacterium
GTCCGGCCCGATGATCTTGAATTGGCGTTGGACCTTCGGCGTTTTATCATTGGGCTTGTTTTCAGCGGCTGCCATTGCTGCGGCCGCTTTGGTCAGGCGCGCTGCGGCTGCCAGTAGTTTGTCATAGGTGGCAGCTTCCGGCGCTGGCGCGGGCGCGGGCGCTGCCGGGCGGGTTAGCTTGGCTTCGGTCATCGGGTTCGCGAGTTCGCCGTGTTGTTTCGGCGCGGGCTGAGACTTTGCCGGATCTGCCTTAGGTTCTTGAGGTTTTGTGAGTATGCCTTTTTCGATAATTTTCGGGACCGCTTCTGGAACCGTTTGTTCGATGATGACGACGGGCCGAGGTTTTTTTAAGACGGCGGCTGATCTGACCGGTGGCTTGGCGGCGGCTTTGTCTTGGGCGATCGTTATCACCGCCGCCCGGTCGTGGCGGAGGCGCCGCGCCAGGATCAATTGCCGGGCGATATCGAAATAGCCGCCCGCAACTGCCATATCAATGGCCGTTCGGCCGCGCAGGTCCGGCTTCGTGGCATCGGCGCCTGCCTGTAATATCGAACGCACTGCGTCGGCATCATTGGCGCGGACGGCGTTGAAGAGCATGTTTTGAAGGTTGCGCGTCGATTGCCCGGCAGCCGGAGACGCGGCGACCAGAGAGGCAATCACTATGGCTATTGCATAGCCGGGCCGAAACGCGGGACTTCTTCGTCTAAACCTCAAATGCAGCGCTCCCATCAGCAGCGATCTAACCCCTGATATTCCAGCCTGCCAGCCCGTCCGAGAGGTCTTCCCAGGCCGGTAGTTTGCCCGCCATCGGGCAGACTGTCGATTCAGACGATTGCGGCTGAGTTATAGAAGCGTCCAGGCCTCGCTCTCAACGCACGAGCGAGGGGTGTTTTGCGAGCCAATCATCGAGCGCGGCGCGGGCGCGGGCGCTTAAGGCCGAGCGGCGCTCCTTCCCCTTTAACTTCTTGATTTTCCGAGTTTTTTCGCTTGTGACCGGCGCGTCGATCGGGGGGAAAAGGCCGAAATTGATGTTCATCGGCTGGAAGCTTTTATCATCAGCTCCGGCCGTAATATGATTGAGCAAAGCGCCGAGCGCCGTCTCCACTGGCGGCAGGGGTATTTCAATGCCGCTTGCCTCAAAAGCTGCGAATCGCCCGGCGAGCAATCCGATGGCGGCGCTTTCGACATAGCCTTCGCAGCCGGTTATCTGTCCGGCAAAGCGCAGCCTCGGGTCTGATTTGATGCGCAATCGGCTATCCAAGACACGCGGGCTGTTGATAAAGGTATTGCGATGCAAACCGCCAAGGCGCGCAAACTTGGCATTTTCCAGTCCGGGAATGGTGCGGAATATTCGCGTCTGTTCACCATGGCGCATTTTGGTCTGAAAGCCGACGATGTTGTAGAGGGTGCCGAGCGCATTGTCCTGACGTAGCTGAACAATTGCTTTGGGCTTTTGGGTGGGGGCGTGGGGATTGGTCAGCCCGACCGGTTTCATCGGCCCATAGGCCAAAGTCTGGGGACCACGCGCCGCCATCACCTCGATCGGCAGGCAGCCTTCAAAATAGGGCGTATTTTCTTCCCATTCATGAAATGAAATCTGATCCGCCGATAGGATCGCCTCGATAAAGGCTTCATACTGGGCACCGTCCAGCGGGCAATTTATATAATCGGCGCCATCGCCTTTGTCATAGCGTGATTGAAACCAAGCCTTATCAAAATCGATGCTTTCTTTATGGACGATGGGGGCGATGGCATCGAAAAATGCCAGGCTGTCTTCGCCCGAAAGCCGGGCGATGGCTTCGGCCAGGGCGGGCGAGGTTAAAGGACCGGTAGCGACAATTGTGTGCTCGGCGCCGTCCGGCGGAAGTTCGGTCACTTCGCCCCGCACCAAGGTGATTGCCGGGTGATCGGTAATCGCCGCGTGCACGGCGCTGGAAAAACCATCCCGGTCAACGGCCAGTGCGCCGCCGGCAGGCAACCGGTTGGCGTCGGCGATTTTCATTATAAGCGACCCTGAGAGGCGCATTTCTTCGTGCAGCAATCCGACCGCGTTAAATTCGGCGTCGTCGGACCTGAAAGAATTGGAACACACCAATTCCGCCAGCCGGTCCGTTTGGTGGGCCTCGGTTGTTCGGGTCGGGCGCATTTCGTGAAGCACCACGTCGGCGCCGACCGCCGCCGCTTGCCACGCCGCTTCCGATCCAGCGAGGCCGCCGCCGACAATATGGATCAATGGTTTTGAATGAGAGTTCATGATCAGCAACTCATAGTTTCTGGGGCCGGCCTATGCAACGACCTTTGGCCGCTAATCAACTGTTAATTTTACGTGGTTTAAACCTTAATCAACCCCCATCTGTTAGATGTATAATTGTAACCACTGAATGCCGTATAGAATTGGAGACTCCTGTGAATTCCGAAATACCGGAAATCGAGGGTGAAGAAACAGAAGTCCGCGAAGTTGTGCAGACCCTTGAAGAAATTCTTGCCGGTGAAAACCAGCTTTGGACAAAAATCACCCAGCCGGCGCTTGAAATAATTCTGAATGGGCATGCCGCCTACCTTGATGGCCTCTTAAATTCAAAGCGGGCCAGCCTTAAATTCATGGATTTGTCCTATCTCGACATAACCGGGCGCAATTTGACGCAAGCCGATTGCACCGGCGCCAGGGCCGAACACGCAACCATGAACGAGGCCAATTTGGGGGCGGCAAATTTCTATGCTGCTGATTTACGTTTTGCCTCGTTCATCGATGCTAATATGAAACGCATAGATTTGCGCGGCGCGTGTCTCCGTGGTGCTGATTTTACAAACGCCGATTTAACCGAAGCGGATATGCGCGACGGGCTGTTGATGAAGTCTATCGAGCGCGGCGAAATTGTGTCGGTGATGGCTGAGTCTGATAGCGCGACGCTCGACCGGGCAATTTTAAAAGGGTCGGATTTGACCGGCGCGCGCGTTTCCAACGCTTTCGTTGTGCAAACCGATTTATCGGATGCCATTCTTCGGGACGCGCGGTTCGTCCGCGCAGATTTAAGCTATGCCAATTTCACCGGCGCGATCCTCGATGGCGCTGATTTCACTGAAGCCAATTTAACCGGCGCCATTTTCCACGGCGCGGTGCTTTCGCACACAATTTTGGACAACGCCATTTTGGACGATGCCAATTTAACCGGCGCCATAATGGATAAGGTCGATTTGACCCATGTGAATATTTCGGCGGCCCATTTGCCTAAACATGCCTCCAGGTTGGACCGCGAATTGCGGGAAGTTTTGACCGATCACGCAAATTGGCTCAACAGCGGCGGATCGGAAGGTCTGCAAGCGGACTTCACCGAAGTAAATATGACCGGCTATAATTTGAGCGAAGTTAATCTGGCGGCGGCCAATTTTTCATACAGCATCCTTAAAGACGTAAAAATGATGACCGGCAACTTCATGATGTGTGATTTTTGTTTCGCCGATATGCGCGATGTCGATTTGTCCAATGCCGATTTCAGGGGCGCCAAGCTGCAACGCGCCAATTTGACCGGCGCCAATCTATCCGGCGCCCGTTTCGATGGCCTGCCGGTCGGCAGCCACGGCGGCGGCATGTGGCCGGCCAATTTACAGTTCGCAAAACTGCGCGGTGCAAATTTAAGCGGCGTCGATTTTAGCAACGCCAATTTGGAAGGTGCGGATTTATCAAATTCCAACCTTCGTCATGCTGATTTACGCGGCGCAAAACTTGTCGATGCGGATTTCACCAATACCCAATTGGGTGGCGCCAAATTTAGGTCTGCTGATCTACGCGGCGTCAAAGGTTTCCCCGGTTAATTCGGTTAATCCCGGTTGATCGTTTCGCGTATTTTCCACTCTTCGAGCACCTTGACGATCGCCCCTGTTAACTGGCTCAGATCCGAATCGCTGATGGTCAGCGCCGGCGTTAAATAAATGATGTCGCCAAATGGCCGAAGCCAGGTGCCAAGTTCGATGAAGCGCCGGCGGAACCAGCGCAAATCCGATATGGTTGCCAACTGAACAACGCCGATGGCGCCGAGGGTGCGTATTTCGGTGACGCCGGGAATATCCCGGCAGGGCGCTAATTCGCGGCTCATTTGCTGTTCGATGGCCAGGGCGCGCGCCAACCTGTCTTCGCTTTCAAATAAATCCAGCGACGCGTTCGCGGCGGCGGCGGCCAGAGGGTTGGACATAAATGTCGGTCCGTGCATCAAGACTTTTGTAGGCTCATCGGAAAGAAAGGCATCATAGACTTCGGTTGTTGCGACCGTCGCCGCCATCGATAATGCGCCGCCGGTCAGCGCCTTGCCGAGGCACATGATATCGGGTGTGACCGATGCTTGTTCGACCGCGAACATGGTCCCCGTCCGCCCGAAGCCGGTAAAGACTTCATCGGCGATGAACAATATTTTGTGGCGTTTGGCGGCTTCTGCGATTTTTTTTAAAATACCCGGGGGATGAAACCGCATACCGCCGGCGCCTTGGACCAGGGGTTCGATAATCAGACCGGCAATTTCACCGCTTTTTTCATCTAATATTTTATCGAGCCCATCCAGGTCCTGAACATCCACAAAAATTTGGCTCGCCAATAATCCGCCGAACAATTTGTGCATGCCCTCTTCCGGGTCGGTCACCGACATGGCGCCGGTGGTATCGCCGTGATAGCCACCTTTGAAACAAATAAATTTGCGGCGTTCCGCCTCGCCCCGATTGATCCAATATTGCAGCGCCATTTTGAGCGCGATTTCGACCGCCACCGATCCGGAATCTGAAAAGAAAACACGCGTCAGATCGCCGGGCAATATATTGGCCAACCGGCGTGCCAGATCAAATGCCGGCTGATGCGCAATCCCGCCGAACATAATATGCGCCATGTGGTCCAGTTGGTCGTGCAGCGCCTTGGTGATATGCGGATGGTTATAGCCGTGGCACGCGGTCCACCACGACGCGATGCCGTCGATCAATTCCGTGCCGTCGTCTAATGTAATGCGGCAGCCTTGGGTGCTAATTGCGCCGAGCGGTAGTTCCGCCGTTTGCATCTGGGTGTAGGGGAGCCAGATATGAGGCCACCCTTTTTCAAGCCAATCGGGCGGCGCGCTTTCGCTCATTGACCGGTCTGCAACACCAGTCCCAGACGCTCGAACAAATCCCGATCCCGGTTTTCGCCAGGGTTGCCGGCGGTCAGCAATTTTTCGCCGATAAACAACGAATTGGCGCCGGCCATGAAGCACAGGTCGTGGGTTTCGTCGCTCATGGTTTCGCGCCCGGCGGACAAACGGACATAAGAGGCCGGCATCATGATCCGCGCCGCCGCGATGGTGCGTACAATTTCGAAGCGGTCGGGGGCCGGGATATCTTGCAACGGCGTACCCTTTATCGGAATGAGCAAATTAATCGGCACACTTTCCGGCGGATGGGGAAGATTGGCCAGGGTCATTAACATACTGGCCCGGTCTTCGCGGGTCTCGCCCATGCCGATGATGCCGCCGGCGCAAACATTGATGCCGGCGCCGCGCACATGACCAAGCGTTTCGAGCCGGTCATCGAAACTACGGGTGCTGATGATCTTGCTGTAATAATCCTCGGACGTATCGATATTGTGGTTGTAGTAATCAAGCCCGGCGTCTTTTAAGCGCGCCGCTTGGGTTTCCGTCAGCATGCCTAAGGTGGCGCAAGCTTCCATGCCTTCCGATTTGATCGTTTTGATCATATCGGTGATGAGGTCCAATTGACTGTCCGACGGGCTGCGCCATGCGGCGCCCATGCAAAACCGGGCGGCGCCCGCATCTTTGGCTTTTATGGCTGCCGCGCGCACTTCATCGA
>JABMOP010000426.1 GCA_013204125.1 Rhodospirillales bacterium
GAACATAACAGCGCCGAGCATCACTTCTTCGGACAGCTCGCTGGCTTCGGATTCGACCATCAACACGCCTTCGGTGGTTCCCGCCATAACCAGGTTCAATTGCGATTGTTCCTGCTGGTCCATCGTCGGGTTCAATACATATTCACCATCGATATAGCCGACGCGCGAGGCGCCGATCGGGCCTAAGAACGGAATTCCGGAAATGGTCAGCGCCGCCGAGGCGCCGATAAGGGCGACAATATCGGGATCATTTACGATATCGTGGGCAAGCACCGTGCAGATAACCTGCGTTTCGTTCTGGTAGCCCTTCGCAAACAACGGCCGAATTGGCCGGTCGATAAGGCGCGATGTCAGCGTTTCTTTATCGCTCGGACGTCCTTCGCGCTTAAAAAATCCACCAGGGATTTTGCCTGCGGCAAATGTCTTTTCCTGGTAGTTGACGGTGAGCGGGAAAAAATCGATCCCCAATTTCGGTGATTTTTGAGCAACCGCCGTGCACAGCACCTTGGTCTCGCCATACGTTACCATAACGGCGCCATCGGCCTGGCGGGCGATTTTACCCGTTTCCAAGGTTAACGGACGACCGCCTAAATCAATCTCAACTTTAAATTCGTTAAACATTTCTATCTTCTTTCATCCTTTTCATTCAAACGTCCGCCGCATTCTCCGCCAAGGCACATCGGGTGCCGACCGGATTGGGAATCAAGTTACGTTCCATGAATACGCGGGTTTTGATCCAGCAAGCCAATGCCTGCTCTCAAATTTGAGGCAGGTCCATCGGCGGGCATCGGCGATTAGCGCCGAAGCCCCAAACGCTGGATCAAATTGGTATAACGTTCATTTTTCTTAGTTTGAACATAATCCAGCAACCGCCGCCGTTGACCGACCATCATCAGCAATCCACGGCGTGAATGGAAATCTTTCTTATGTTCTTTTAAGTGTTCTGTCAGATTATTGATGCGTTCGGACAATATGGCGACTTGCACTTCGGGTGAACCTGTATCCCCTGGTTTGGTCTCATATTCCTTGATCAATTCCTGCTTACGTTCTGCGGTAATCGACATCGTCTACTCCATATCTAAAAGTTCATGACACGAAATGGACGAATTTCGCCTCCTTCAAAGCGAGCCAGCGCGACCAATTTTCCCTCCGTCATTGCGCATAGAACCGCGCCCTGACTGATCTTTCCAAGAGGTGTTCGCTGAGCCACTTTCAACGCGGAAATTGCTTGCCCGCGTTGCATTCGGCGTGCTTCGTCCTCGGTCAGGGCCAGCGCCGGGATGTCGTCCAGCGCGGTCTCAACCGGCAACAGAATGTTCGTTGCGGGCGCACTATGCCCCATATTCTCCAATTGTTCCAGGGAAATCGCACCCCCTTCGTCAAACGGCCCAAGCCGGGTGCGGCGCAGCTGCGCGATGTGTCCGACGGTCCCTAAGGAAAGTGCTAAATCCCGCGCTAGGCCGCGCATATAGGCGCCTTTTCCGCTGGTTACTTCAAACACCGCCTGGTCCGCGCTCGGCATATCGACCAGCTCAAACCGGTCAATATGTATAATGCGCGGCGCCAATTTCACCGCTTGGTTGGTGCGCGCCAGCGCATAGGCGCGCGCGCCGTTTACTTTGACCGCCGAATAATCCGGCGGCACCTGATCGATATCGCCGACGAATTTCGGCAATGCTGCTTTGATGGCGGCAGCGTCCGGGCGCTTATCGGAAGTTTCTATCACGGCGCCATCGGCATCATCGGTATCGCGCGCTTCGCCCCAAGTCACGGTAAACCGATAGCTTTTAACGCCGTCCATGACGTAAGAGACTGTTTTCGTCGCCTCACCGAAGGCGAGCGGCAAAATACCCGTTGCCAACGGATCAAGCGTTCCGCCGTGGCCCACTTTGGCCGCGTTCAATGCGCGGCGCGCGCGGTTGACTACCGCCGCCGAGGTTATGCCCGCGGGCTTATCAACAATGAGCCAGCCATGGATGGCATCGCCTTTGCGTTTACGGCCCATGTTCTTGGTCCTTATCGTCCAGGCGGCCGATCATATTTTGCATGTGTTCGGCGTAATCGAACGAGGTGTCGGCTTCGAAGGTGAGGTTCGGAACATATTTCAACTGGACGCTATCTGCGAGCCGGCGGCGGAAATAGGGCGTCGCGCGGCGCAAGGGAGGCAGAAAATCATCGGCTTCGCCGCCGCCTAAGGGGACCACAAAAACGTAAGCGTTACGTAAATCAGGGCTCAAGCGAACTTCGGTCACGGTCACCGAAATACCGGCAAGTTCGGGGTCGCGCAACTCGCCGCGTTCGATCACCGTTGCAAGGGCATGGCGCACTTGCTCGCCGACGCGCAATTGGCGATGGCTTGGCGTTTTATCGCCGCGTTTAGCCATGGGAACCTCGTTTGAATATCGCTAAATGCGGGCGTCCACCGTTAAGTTCCGGCGCCGGCATCGTAACGGCAAAATATAGCGTCAAATTATCGGCGCGATCTCTTGGACATCAAAGCATTCGATAACGTCGCCTACTTTGATATCGTTATAATTTTCGAACGACATGCCGCATTCATAATTCTCGGTCACTTCACGCGCATCGTCTTTGAATCGCTTGAGCGTTGATAGGCTGCCTTCGTGAACAACTACGTCGTCGCGCACCAAGCGCACCTTGGCGCCGCGTTTGACGGTGCCTTCGGTGACATAACAGCCGGCAACGGTGCCGACCTTCGAGACGTTGAACACTTCGCGGATTTCGGCATTGCCGAGGAA
>JABMOP010000427.1 GCA_013204125.1 Rhodospirillales bacterium
CCCTTCGGGCGTGATCCAATGGGCGTAGGGGATCAGGCTTTCGCAAGCGAGGCGCAAACCTTCCGCCCTCGCCATTTCCCAGATGCTCATCTCGCCGGCGTTTAATTTATCACGGTAGCGGTTTTGTAATTTTTCGGCGCGGTCGCCGGACACCAATTCAGAACCATCGCCGTCATGAGCAAGCAAAATACCCGATTCTTCGAATGTTTCGCGTATGGCGCAGACCCGCATTCCGCGCTCATCCGGTGCAAGAATATCTCCGCCGGTGCAAAATTCGATATGCGCCTCATCGCCATCCGCCGGATCAAGCTTACCGCCTGGAAAGACCAATGCCCCGGATGCAAAGCCCATATCCTGATGGCGCTTAACCATGAACACTTCAAGGCCACTATCGCCACCGCGCAGCAATAAAACGGTCGCCGCCAATGAAAGGCTCATCGAGTTTTCCTCATAAAAATCTTTGCCTTGGATAGCCCGAATTTGGCATATCCTCAAACAAAGTATTCCACTCTTGTAAAGAGGAGGCGCGAATATGCTATTCGCCATCAAGTTATTCGATAAGGAAGATGACGGCGGGATCCGCGATGCTAACCGGGAAAGGCATTTAGACTACCTATCTTCGTTCGAAGATCGCACGTGGTTCGCCGGACCAATCCTAACCGAAGACGGAACAAAAGAACTCGGCAGCCACCGGTTGCTCGATCTGACCGACATGGCCGAAGCGCTCGCCCATGTGGCGGCGGAACCCTATGTCGAAGCCGGTCTTCAATACGGCGCCGAAATTCATCGGTGGTCGGCGAGCGTCCCCTATACTTGGCGGGATTGCCCACGCACCGAAGGCAATGTGCAATTTTTGATCCACGCGGTTGAGAGGCCCGACGGCGGCGCATTGCGCGAAAAATTATGGGCGGAACGCAAAGCTTACGACGCCATCAACGATCATCTTTTCATTACGCGCGGACCGTTGCTGGACGCTGACAACGGCGAAATGATCGGCAGCCTGATGATTCTCGACGTTCCGGATTTGAACGCCGCCAAAGTTTTTTGGGCGACCGAGCCGTTCAACAATGGCGGCTTGTTCGAACGCGTGGAATTCTACGGCTGGCGTTTCGGCCGAGTGTTCGACCGCTTTAATCCGTGAACATCAAGTTCAAACCACTAAAATGGTAATGCTGATAGCGACGAGGAACCACAGGATGACCAGCCGGAATACATGACCCGGCAGAATTTCAAATAATTTGGACCCGGCCCAGACGGCCATGAACGTCGGCGGCGTTAAGAGAGCTGCGTTAATTAGGACGCGGCTTGTGATTTCACCGGCAAACAAAAGAGCGAGCATGATCATCAAGCTGGTAACGCCGAGAATGATGATTATATTTGCCCGTTGGACGCGCGGAATATCCGGCATCGCCATCAAGTAGAGCACCACCGGCGGCCCGCCGACGGCGGCAATACCATTGACAAATGCACCAATAGATCCGGCAATTGAACTCGGTAGCCAGCCCCTGGGCCCTTTATAGGTCCAGCCTCGCAAAGTGATCAGGCTAACCAGTAAAACCATTCCGGCAATTATATTTTTAACAATTTCCGGATCGAGGTTAATCAGAAAAAAGGTACCCACCGGCGCGATGACTATCGTCGCAATCGCCATCGGCCCGGCATCCCGCCAGTTGGCGGTCTTGACCGCAGGCGGTATTAATTGAAACGAGGCAATCAAACCCAGCGCCACCGTCGTCGCAATCGCTTCGACCGGCCCCCACAAAATGGTCAGCAAAGGCGCCATAACGAGACCGTTACCGAAACCGGAATATCCGCGCACAAATGCGCCGGCAATGGCGATCAACAGGGCTGCCAAATTCGGAAGCGTTAGAAATGGGTCAAACGTCATGGAGGATGATTATTCAACTAAAATTAAGTCGAATAGCAGGTTGATAATGCATATGTTAGGTTTGGGTATATTAACTCCATTAAGCGAGTATAAATTGGGTGAGTGACGCTATTTCAGACTGGACCACCGACGGCAGAAAATTTGCGCGTCACGAAGCCCTTGTCGTCGGTAAATTTCTTGTAGGTGCAGATGAGTTCGACTGCAAGCTATTCGATATTTCAGTAGATGGCGCCAGGCTGGTGCTTGATGGAAAAGCTGCTATAGGCACCAACATGGTTCTGGATTTAGGCGATCATGGCGCCTTTAACGGTGAAGTGATCTGGCGCCGCCGAGGCGAAATTGGTATTAAATTTCTAGGCGATGTGGTGGATGTCACCGCGATAATGAAAAAGCTGAAGGCATAGTTGGTAAACTCCCCAGAGAGGCTCACATCATAAATTCGGATATAAAGATATGACCGCAGACAAACGACAACACGAACGGCACTCGGTTTTAAGGAATGCGATTCTACGAATCGATGACAAGGACATAGGCTGCCGCATCATCGATATTTCCGTCGGCGGGGCGCGTGTCCAGTCCGACCGCGATTGTAAAACCGGAAGCACCGCTAGCATTGTTTTGGAGAATTTTGGAGAATTTCCAGGCACCGTCGCATGGTCTCGCGATAAAATTTGCGGCATTAAATTTACCGGCGATCAGTCGGCAATTGCTGAATCCCTGATGGGCATCGCCACGTACGGCTAGTCAAATTAGGACTATTGCGCCTGCAATCAGCTGCCGGACGGCAGCTTACCGGTGGCCAGCCATTTTGCGCATTCAGGGCCAAGTTCTAGGAGTGCGCGGGCTTCATAAACGTCACAATCGGTTTTGCTCAAGGTGTCTTTCCAACGGCTGTTGGTGCCCTTGTTGACGAACACTTCGGCGCCGCCGTTGAACATGTCGCCGCCCAAGGGGGTGCTTAACGTCGCGTTCTCTTTCATGTAGTCGAAAGTGCATTGGTGGACCATCTTGTCCCAGGTGCCTTTTTTCATACCGTTGACGTCATAATCCAAAAATTCGCCGATCTTCTGCATTTCGCCTTTCATATCGGCTTTTAAATTATTGTAGTGAATGAAGTGAACATTGGGCAGATTGCGGACTTCCCACCAGGTACGAATGTTCTCCCAGAACGGCCAGAACGGCCAACCGTCTCTGGTGAACCAATCATAATAATATTCACGCAGATCATCGGTGCGCGGCGGTTCCACCACCGGGCCGAAATAGGGCAAGGAATTGAACCCTTCATAGACAAAATCGTTCATGTAGTAATGGTGGTTATACATGCTCCAACAACAATCGCGCCCATCGCGGGCGATATAGACATATTTAGCTTTGGGCGAAAATACATAAGCGTCGAGCGGCAAATGGGTTTTCAAAAAGCGGCGATGGGTTTGCGCCTCGATCTCGGGCAGTTTCACGTCCAATGGCGGCAGCCGGAAATCCAGCCAGGGCGACATGTCGGCAATGGGGAGGCCTTCAATTTCGCCTTTGAATATGAACTGGGCGATGATCTGCTGCACCCAGGTGGTGCCGGCCTTGGCCCAGGTGGCGACAATGATATCGTCGTCGCGGTATTCGAAATCATTCCAATAGGTGGAATCCATGCAGAAGTTGCGCATCTCCCGCGTCTTCACCGGCCATTTCACTTGCTGATCCATAATTTATCTCCCTGCCCAGACGAACTAATACCGTTTCAAACGAATTCACGCAATTGGTCTGCCCGATTTTTAGTCGCCGACATCATGAATGCCAGATCGTTGCCGGTCAGAATAAAACGCATCCCCATTTTAACGTAGGCTTCGATAACATCGACTTGAGGAACGCCGCCCATACCGGGCCATTTACCATGCTTCTTGCACGCCGCAAGGACCGTTTCATAGGCTGCAACAATGCGCGCGTCAGATGTTTGACCATTGATGCCCATTTCCGCGGACAGGTCACTGGTCCCAATCATGACCACATCGACGCCGTCAACCGCGGCGATCTCGTCAGCCGCCTCAATCGCCGCCGGCGTCTCCAACATGACGGTCAGCAAGGTTTCCCGGTTGAGGTTTTCGGTGATGGTTTTGGGATCCAACCGGGCATAGCCAAAATGGGGCAATCCGGGTCCGATGGAGCGATGTCCAAGAGGCGGATATTTCAACCGGCTGACAGCTTCGCGGGCTTCGATGGCGCTATCAACATGCGGCACGACAATGCCCAGCGCCCCGCCGTCCAACGCCCGCGTCGCCAAACCATAGGCGCCGATTGGAATACGCACCAGCGGCGCAATGCCGGAATAGAGCGCCGCCACCGAAATCTGCACAGCAGTATCGAGCGGCATCGAATTATGCTCCAAATCGATAAACAGCCAATCCATACCCGAAACCGCCATGATTTTCGCGATATCAACGGTGCGTGCCTGGCGCAATCCGACACCAAGGGACAACTCCCCCTTTAAAAGTCTTTCGCGGGCCGCGTTCTTAAGTTCGCTCATGTTTCATGTTTCCTTAAATCCATATTCCTCAAAATTGATAACGCCGCAAACCGCCATCGACAGGGATGACAGCGCCGGTGATATAGCGGGCCAAGGGCGAAGCCAGATAACTGACCAGGTTGGAGATGTCTTCTGGCTGGCCGTATTCGCCGACAGGGATTTCATTTTCTGACTGCCATTTACGGTATTCGGGCGTGTAATTGCGCAATATCTGCTCTGAAATTATCCGCCCCGGCGGGATACAGTTAACCGTGATGCCGTGTTTACCAACTTCGCGCGATAGGCCCTTGGCCCAAGAATGCATGGCCGCCTTGGCGCAAAATGCGCCGTTGATGCCATCCGGTTCCGATTTACCGGTTATGTTGACGATGCGCCCCCACTTACGTTCGATCATCTGGTTCAGCAATGCGCGCGTCAATTGGCGCTGACGGGTAAAATTAAGGGTCATGGCCTCGTCCCATTGTTCTTCAGAACTATCCAAATCGAAAGCGCGGCTACCGCCGGCGTTATTAACCAAGATATCGACCGAGCCGAGGCCTTCCAGTGCCGCCCTTTGTATCCGTTGCGGTGCATCTGCCTCCATCAGATCGCATTCGATAATCACAGCCGCCGCGCCGCCGGCGGATGTGATTTCACTTGCGACGTCCTCCAGCATTTCGCGCCGCCGTGCAACAAGGGCGAGGCGCACACCTTCGCCGCCGAGCCCCAAGGCGATGCCCCGTCCTAGCCCACTGCTGGCGCCGGTTACTACCGCCGTCCGATCACGAATATTTAATTCCATCAGCCTCTCCCTCATTCCTGTTCGGCCCCCATAAAAATGGAAATGCCGCCGGTTGTAAACGTAACAGAGCCAATCTATCGTCTTGCAATAGACAAAATTTCAAAAATTGGTTTTATCGAATGACAGCCAGCATGCGGCCGATTGGCCAAGACGTTCTTGAATATTTGCGCAAAGTATCTCTCCGCGAAGCCGATGTATTGGCGCGCCTGCGTCACGATACGGAAAGCATGAACGAAGGCGGCTGGGCGGCGGCGGCGGAACAATCCCAATTCTTAGGCCTCCTGGCACAAATGCTGGATGCCAGCCGCATATTGGAAGTCGGCACCTTTACCGGTTATTCCACTTTGGCGATGGCCATGACCTTGCCCGAAGACGGCGAGATTGTGACCTGCGACATGGTTGTTGAATACGCAGAAGTGGGCAAACCCTATTGGCAGGAAGCCGGCGTTGCCGATCGGATTGAATTGAAAATAGGACCGGCAGGCGAAACCTTAGATGCATTGATTGCAGAGCGCGGGACAAATTATTTTGACATGGCCTTCATCGACGCCAACAAAAAAGATTACGACACCTATTATGAACAATGTCTGCGCCTGGTCCGCCCCGGCGGTCTTATCGCCTTAGACAATGTCCTTTGGAACGGGCGCGTGATCGATAAAAATGATACGGCCAAATCGACCATCGCCTTGCGCACGCTAAACGAGAAATTATTGAACGATCAGCGCATCAGCCTTTCGATGCTGCCGATCAACGACGGCATGACGCTATGCTGGATACGTGCTTAAGGTCCAGTTCCGAAAAATTTGTGCAAAACCTTATCGCCGGGTTTTATGCCGAGCCTGGATACCGTGCCGCCGTTGACTTCTAAGACGGCGCGCGCCCGTCCCTTGGAGGCAATAATGGCATCGGACTGGGGAACCGTACGCTCGGCAATATTGATGATGCGCCCATCGGCGCCAATGAAAATCATATCGAGCGGAAGATAAGTGTTCCGCATCCACATGGTAATGCGCTGCGGGCGCACATAATCGAACAACATGCCGGCATCGGGTTTCATTGAACGCCGATACATCAGTCCCTGAGATTGCTGCCGGTCGGTGAGGGCCATTTCTACATCAAAAATATGCCGGCCGCCCTTAGCGGCGATCACAAGGCGGTCTTTGCCGAACGCGACCAGCCCTTGCGCTTTGGTCGAGATGGCAAACGACACAAAGCTGAGAAACGCCAATAAAGCGCCCCGCCGCGTATAAATGGAATTCAATTTATTAACCATCGGTCCATTATGATAATTCTAGAGCCCGCGCCAAGGTTTTCGTTGAAACCCATTGACGAATGGTCTACCAGAGGGGCTTGAAGCCTGCGTCTAAATTGAGGAAATTTGAGTGACCGACAGCGTTCGAATTTTTATCGGCTACGATCCACGCGAAGCCGTCGCCTATAACGTGCTTTGTCATTCCATCAATGCCCGTGCCGGCACCCCGGTTGCTATCGAGCCCTTGATGCTGACCCAGTTGGGCGATTTGATGTGGCGTGACCGGCACAATCTGCAATCGACGGATTTTTCGTTTTCCAGGTTTCTAACCCCCTATTTATGCGATTTTCAAGGCTGGGCGATTTTTATGGATTGCGACATGC
>JABMOP010000428.1 GCA_013204125.1 Rhodospirillales bacterium
TACCAATCTCGAACAATTGAAGACCAAGCGCATGATCGTCGGCGGCACCGGCCCCGGCGCCGATACCGATACGTTCCCCAAGGTTCTCAACAACCTTCTCGGCACCAAAATTAAGCTGGTCACCGGTTATCCCGGCGGTGCGGACGTCAACCTTGCGATCGAACGCGGCGAAGTTGATGGGCGGTGCGGTTATTCTTGGACGTCTCTGAAATCCCGCCAGAAAAATTGGCTCGACGAAAAGAAAGTTGTTGTCCTGGTTCAGATGTCGACGGCCAAACATCCGGACATTCCCAATGTTCCGTTCATCATGGATATGGCAAATACGCCTCGGGACAAACAGGTTCTTGAATTCATCTATGCCCGCCAAGCCTGGGGCCGTCCGTTCCTGGCGCCTCCGGGAATTCCGGCAGACAGGGCGAAAGCCTTGCAGACCGCTTTCATGGACACCATGAAGGATCCGAAACTGTTGGCCGACGCCGAGAAACAGCGCCTCGAGATCAATCCGGTCAGTGGCCCCGACGTCGCCAAGCTGATCGTCGGTCTCTATAGTGCGCCAAAGGACATAATCCAAGCGGCCAAAGAAGCGACGGAAAGCGCTGCTAAGACCGAAGTTGAAAAAGCGGTCATTCCGATCGAAACCGTCAACGGCAAGATCACCAAGCTGGGAAATGGCGGCCGCAAAGTGTCCTTCAAAGGCGGCGATCGCAAAGGCAGCCTATCGGTCAGCGGTAGCAAGACCAAGCTGATGGTCGGCGGCAAGAAAGCCAAACGCAAAGCCCTCAAAGTCGGCATGAGTTGTGCCTTCACCTTCCAGGGATCGGCCGCCAAGCAGATTTCCTGCAGCTAGGCTTTGGTGAAAATTATGTTTGGGTGCGGTGGGATCATGGTCTCGCCGCACCCCAAATTTTGGCAAACTTAAGTACCTAGAAATCTGATGGAAACCGAACTCCTCTCGATGGCCGCCAAGGCCATTGTCACGATGGCAGACCCGATGCGCCTGATGTACTTGGCCCTCGGCGTCATTGTCGGGTTGAGCCTCGGCGTGATCCCCGGATTGGGCGGCATCGTCGGCATGGCTTTGTTGCTGCCGTTTACCTTCACACTCGATTCGTATTCCGCCTTCGCGCTTCTGTTAGGCATGGGGTCGGTGACGACGACGTCGGATACCATTCCCGCCGTCTTGTTCGGTGTGCCCGGCACCGCCGGATCGGCGGCGACGATTTTGGACGGTCACCCCTTGGCCAAAAAAGGGCAAGCGGGGCGGGCGTTCGGCGCTGCCTATACGGCGTCCTTGATCGGCGGCGTCTTTGGCGCGCTTTTGCTGGCGGTCAGTATCCCGATCCTGCGCCCGGTCATGCTGGCAATCGGCTCGCCCGAATTGCTGGCCCTCGCCATCTTTGGCCTTGCGATGGTGGCGGCTTTAAGCGCCGGCGCGCCGATGCGCGGCCTCGCCATCGCCGGTTTTGGCGTGATGATCGCGCTGATTGGTTCCGATCCGCAGACCAGCACCCAGCGCTGGACGATGGGCACCTTATATTTATGGGACAAATTGCCGCTGGTGCCGGTGACCCTCGGCCTCTTTGCCCTGCCCGAATTGGCCGATATGGCGATTGGGCGGCGCTCGATCGCCGGCTCCGCCAAGATCGATGCCCGCTCCGGCCAGTGGCAAGGCGTCAAAGATACATTTCGCAATTGGTGGCTGGTCATTCGCGTCGCCTGGTTGGGGGCCACCCTCGGCGCCATTCCCGGCATCGGCGCCGCCGTCATTGATTGGATCGCCTACGGCCATGCGGCGCGCACCGAAAAAGGCGCCGCCGAGACGTTTGGCACCGGCGATATCCGGGGCGTCATCGCCTCCGAAGGGGCCAACAATGCGAAGGAAGGCGGCGCTTTGGTGCCGACAATTGCCTTTGGCGTGCCGGGATCGGCGTCGATGGCAATTTTGCTGGGGGCGTTTTTAATCCACGGGCTGCAACCGGGCCCGGCGATGTTGACCAAAAATCTCGACGTCACTTATTCGATCATCTGGTCGGTGGCGCTGGCTAATATCCTGGGCGCCGGCATCTGTTTTGCCTTCTCCAATCAATTTGCCAAGGTCGCGCTGCTCCGCCATTCGGTCATCATGCCGGTCATTTTGACGGTGATTATGGTCGGCGCCTATCAGGGATCGCGCAATTGGGGGGATCTCTTCGCGCTGGTTTTATTCGGTGCCCTGGGCTGGGCGATGAAGCGCCTGGGCTGGCCGCGCCCGCCGTTGATTTTGGGGTTCATCCTGGGCGCCATTGTCGAGCGTTATCTGTTTATATCGGTCGCTCGCTATGATTGGGAATGGCTGACCAATTGGCCGGTCATCGTCTTATTCGCCATCTCGCTCTGGGGCTTTGTCCGCCCGTTCTTGCGCGAAATTAAGGTCGCGGGGGGGGTTAAGTCCTTAGCCACCGGGTATCTGCCGATCGCGCGCATCAATATGAACACGATGTTCTATTGCGCCTTGATGGTCCTGATCGGCGTGATGATTACCGAGGCCCTGCCGTGGAAAGAAAATGCGAAGCTGGTGCCGGTCATGGCCGGCGTATTCACGTTGGGTGTGCTTGGGATCAGTTTCTTGAACGCCACGTTCCGCTATGGCGCCGCCGCCGGGCCGGGCGACCCGGTCCAATCCCGGCGGATGGATTTATCCGCCGATGATGATGGGCTGGCCAAAGGCATCGTGGCGAAGCGGGCGTTAAGCTTTCTCGCCTGGCTTTTAGCCTTTCTCGCCTTCATCAGCGTGATCGGCATGTTGCCGACCATCCTCATTTTCATCGCCGCCTATATGTGGGTCGAAGGGCGCGAAAAATGGCGGCTGATACTCCCGGTCGCCGTGGGCGTTATGATTTTCTCCTATATCCTGTTCGATCAGCTGTTATCGCTGCCCTGGCCGCGCACGGTCTTGGGCAATACCTGGCCGGTTTTAAGGGAGATCATCCCGTCCCTATAAGGCTGCTTGGGATCGTGGATCGTGGATCGGGTCCGATGGGCTAATTTATTGGAATCCGATGGGCTAGTTTATTGGAATATGATCATGGTTGAAGATATCAAACACATTCACAGTTATTACTCCCCCAATAATTTGTATAACAAAATCGTTGAAGGGCTTAATAAACTTGGTAAGGACTTATCGAAAGTCACACTGGATGATCTTCAGCCGGTGGATGAATTTCATATCCGGGGCGACACCGCGACCAAAGAGTTGATTAAACTTTCCGGTTTTACGCCGGAGCAGCATATCTTGGATGTGGGTTGCGGCATCGGCGGCTCCACTCGTCGATTGTCATATGAAACAGGTTGCCGGGTAACCGGTATAGATTTGAGCGATGAATACATAGACGTTGCCGGGCGATTGACACAGTTACTGGGCATGCA
>JABMOP010000429.1 GCA_013204125.1 Rhodospirillales bacterium
CCACCAACACCGGCCAGGCCATCAAAAACCTGGTTGTCGGCAGTGTCGCCGGCGCGGCGGTTCCTTTGGGCCGCAAAGCGGGCAATATCCAAAAACCGTTTTCCGACGGCGCCTTCACGTTCTTCCATCCGACCAAAGCCAAGCGCGATGAAATGCTGAAGCTTCTGCCGCCGCTGATCTTCGGGCGCACCTTTGATACGGATTCGTTCACCGGACTTAAAGAAGAAGTCCACGTGTTCGCCATGAACACCTTGTTCCTGACCGCCGCCGGCACGTCCGACGATACGGTCTATAAGGTCACCAAGGCGATCTTGGAAAACACCGATCTGATGAAGACCTATCATCATGAATTGGCGCAATGGACAGCCGAAAACTCGCTGACCAATGTGCAGTTGCCGTTCCATAACGGCGCCATCAAATATTTCAAAGAAAAAGGCCTGTGGACGGCGGAACTTGCGGCGACGCAAAAACGCCTGTTGCAGTAAATAGAAGAAACCTGAGGGCGCGGCGGCCCTTGTGGCCGCCGTTCCTGTTTTGGCTATCTAAATCATGAATAAATCAAAATGGATCGTCGGGCTGACAACGGTTATCGCGCTCTATCACTTTTTATCCGTTGCCCAGGTCCATACATTCTTCGGCCTGTTCGTTCCCGCCAACGTGCATCTGGCGATCAGTATTTCGTCGGCGATGGCGCTGATCTTTCTTTTGCTGCCGGCGGGCGGCAAAAAGCACGGCGAAGACACCGAAGCCGAAGGCCGTTTTCGGCGCGTTCCCTGGTACGATTGGGCGCTGATGGCGTCGGGCCTGACCAGCGCCGGCTTCGTCGTCTTTTTCCACGAAACCGTTCTCGATTACGGTGAATACGGGTTTCTCGACACCAAGGGCATCATTCTCGCCACCATGCTGGCCGTTCCAATCTTAGAAGCGGTGCGGCGGACAACCGGCTTGGCATTGCCGATCATCATTTTGTTCATGGTCGGTATTACGGTCTTTCAAAATTATCTGCCGGGGCTTCTCTACGGTCAAGGCTTTGCCCTCTCCAACCTCCTCTATAGCGCCTATATGGGCGACGCCGGCATTTTTGGCCTGCCCCTCGGCATCGCCGCCAATATCGTCATCGTCTTTCTGGTCTTCGGCGCGCTGATGGAAGGCGCCGGGGCCAGCCGCTGGTTCATGGAGATGGCTTTGGCGCTGACCGGCTGGTCGCGGGGCGGGCCGGCCAAGGCCGCCGTCGTGGCGAGCGCCATGTTCGGTTCGATCTCAGGTTCGCCGTCCGGTAATTCGGCGACCACCGGCGTGTTCACCATCCCGATGATGAAAAAAATCGGCTACACCCCGGCGTTCGCCGCCGCCGTCGAAGCAGTTGCCTCGACCGGCGGCATTATCTTACCGCCGGTGATGGGCGCCATTGCCTTCATCATGGCCGAATGGATCGACACCACCTATACCGCCATCGTCATCGCCGCCGCCGTTCCGGCGTCGCTTTATTACCTCATCGTCTTCGTATCGGTGCATTTACAGGCGCGCAAAGACGGCATCGAAGCAATTCCAAGGTCCGAGCTGCCGAAATTCTGGCCGGTGTTTATCAACGGCTGGTATTTCCTGTTGCCGATTGCGGTTTTGATCTATTTCCTCGTCATCAAGACTTATCCGCCGGGAATTGCCGGTATCTATACCTGCATCGCCGTCGTCCTGGTGAGCTTTATAGCCGGGCGCGGAAACTGGCTGACCCCTGCCCGCCTTATCAAAGCGTTCGATGAAGGGGTACGCCGCTGGATCACCGTCGCCGCCATTACCGCAGCGGTCGGCATCATGATCGGCGCGCTGGAACTTTCCGGCGTCGGCATCAAGGTGTCGCGCTTCATCGTCGATCTGGCCGGCGGCGATTTGACCCTGACCCTTATATTGGTCGGCCTCGTCAGCTTGATCGTCGGCATGGGGCTGGATGCGACGCCGGCCTATATCACGCTCGCCACTTTGATGGCGCCGGCGCTGATCCAATTGGACGTGCCGCCGATCGCCGCCCATCTGTTCGTCGTTTATTGGGGCTTGGCGTCGTTCTATACGCCGCCGACCTGTATCGCCGTGTTCGTTACCTCCAGCATCGCCGGCTCGAAGGTATGGGAAACCGGCTGGGAAGCGGTGCGCCTCGGCATTGCCGCCTTCCTGATCCCCTTCGCCTTCGTATTCAACACCGGGCTTTTGATGGAAGGCAGCATCGATAAAATCCTGATCGGCGTCCTTACCGCCACCGTTGGCGCCGTATTACTGGCCGGCGGCATACGCGGCTATATGCTCGGACTGTTAAACGTCGTCCAAAGGCTGGTGTTGTTCGGCGGCGGGCTATTGCTGATCGCGCCGGGCATCGTCCTGCCTTTGGCCGGGCTCGGCGCATCGCTGTTGATGCTGACGCCTAATTTGATGAAGCTCCGCCCGGCCCGGGGACAGCGCTCTTAAGCCTTGGCGCCGGCGCCGAGGGCGGAATCAAACAGGAAAATATCTGTCAGCAGCGCCCGGATATGGCTGGACGCATTTAAGTTGTCGATCAGTTCCGACGATAAAATCGGTTGCGCCTGGACAAAGCCGATCAGCGCCAGGGCTTTGGCGGCATCTTCACCCAATATGCCGAGGAACGCCGCCCATTGCTCCTTATCCAAGTCGAGGTCTGAAACGCGCTCTTCGGCAACGCCCTGCAAGCCGTCCAACGCTTCGGCCGCATTGGCGAGGAAGGTGCGGATGCCCTCGTCTTCGTCGGCCTCTTCGCGTTCGCGCCCTTGGGCGGCGTAGCCGAGCATATATTCAAAGGCTTCTTCTATGGCATCGATGCGTTCTTGCAGCGCCGAGGGAGTATCTTCGGACATGTTCGCTTCCTTATTTATTTTAAAATTTTAGGGTTCGGGCTGCCATTGGTCCGGATCGTGGTGTTCTCTAAATTCCCGGCGGGTAATCCAGCCAAGAATCATCGAACGGGTAATCCACAATTTTTCAGGCCGGATGGCAAAATAGATATGAATGATGATCAGCGCCAGCGCAGCCATCGCGGCGAGGTCGTGCACCACATAAATCCAGCCCCAGGTATCGGCGGAAAGTAAGTACGGATTACGCTGCCAAAATGGCGTGTCGATTTTAACCATCATGACCAGGCCGGTGCCAATCAGGGTCAATACAACTGAGGCGATGCCGTGATGATAGAGTTTTTGAAGCAACGGATATTTACCGGGCAGGTCAGGCGCGTTCGAGCGCCGGCGCAGTATCCAGTTCACCGATTGGACAGAACGCTTGAGGTCGGCCATCCCCACCCACATCGCCATGTGGTCCTGCCAAACAAGCGCGCGCACAATATGGATGAGCACGATCACCGTCAGAACGATGCCGGCGATCCAATGGGCTTCCAGCCACGGAAATTTGAACCCGGCAATGGGCAGGAACGCAGTGCCCAGCAAAACGATCACGCTGGTCGCCAAGGTCCAATGATATAATCTATCGGCCAGTTGATGCCTGACGAGGCGATCTAAATCGCCGGCCCCGCCGCTGCCGTCGCTTTCTGACACTTCAGTAATTACCCCTCGGCTGCCTTTGACGCATCGCCGCCGCCATTAATCATTATGGGTGCCCGAGATGCCGATACCGGGCGCCGGGGCGAACAGCCATTTATAAATGATATGAACGATAACGAATACCGCCGCCGCGCCGATAAACAGCCACACCATATCCCAGGAGACTCCGATCAGAGTCTCCTGGCCATATACATTTTTGCTGACGCGGAAGAATTCCACTGGCTTTAAGAATCGCGGATAGCGCGCTTAACCAGATTCTCCATCAGCGGTACTTTGAAGTGGTTAAAGTTCAAAGGCTTGGCGCCGCGCGACGACGATTTGGCGGCAATATTGGCCGTCGCCTCGTTCTTCGGCTGTCCCTTGGCAACGTCTTCAACCACCTGCAAGCGCTTCGGCACCGCTTCAACGCCGCCGACGGCGATGCGCATGTCTGTGATGACACCGCCGCTGACTTTCATGGCAGCGGCGACATTGACCAACGGGAAATCCCACACTTCGCGGTCGGCAACTTTTTCGAAATAGAAAGTCGCGTTTGCCCAGGTATTGGGAATTTGGATAGAGGTCAGGATATCGC
>JABMOP010000430.1 GCA_013204125.1 Rhodospirillales bacterium
CCCGGTTGCCGTATTCGTGCCACGCCCAATTGGGGGTATCGGGCACCAGAGGCTGGCCCATCGGCGGCGGCAAAATGGTGCGCGGCTGCGGCTTTTCCGAATCCCACTGTTCCACGTTCATGATCGTCCAGACGACCATGCGCGCATCGCCCGGCAATTTCAAAGGCGGCCGGTCAACGATGGCGGTGTAAGGAATTCGCGATGATGGCGCTGTCATAAATTTAGCAATCTCTTTTCGCCTGGAGTTTAGAAAAGCCGGTCCGCTACGGCAAGGTTTTGTCCCTTCTATAAGCGCATAGACTTAACCGGCCGCATATATAAGAATGGCTGCCAATCGTTCTAATTCCACAGCCAGGAGGCTATCATGGCGAAAAAGCCCGTGCGCAAACCCAGCGGTAAGCCAACCAAGACAAAGCCCAAAAGTAAATTATTGAGCCAGGCGGATATCAACCGCAAAGGCCGCGAGCTTTCCAACTGGGGCAAATGGGGCAAAAACGACCAATTGGGCGTGCTCAACTACATCACGCCAAAAGATATTGTCGATGCCGCCAAGCTGGTCAAGAAGGGCAAGGTTTTCCGGTTGGGGCTGGAATTGGATGAAAACGGTCCGCAAAAAGGCATTTGGGGCGGGCGCTGGAACACCATGCACCACATGCTGGCCACCGGCACCGACGCCATCGCCGGCGTCCAAGACAAACTTTATGGCCTGCGCTGGGCCGATGATTTCATCAATCTGCCGACCCAGACCGCCAGCCAGTGGGACGCGCTGGCGCATGTGTTCACCGGCGATAAAATGTGGAACGGCTACCCGGCCAAGCTGGTAGATTCGACCGGAGCCCATAAAAACGGTATCGAACATTTCGCCGATAAAATGGTTGGCCGCGGCGTGTTGCTGGACGTCGCCAAATACAAAGGCAAAAAGCGTTTGGCCGACGGCTACGGCATTACCGTTCGCGATCTCGACGCCACCGCCAAGAAACAAGGCGTCGAAATTCGGCGCGGTGATTTCGTTGTCATCAATACCGGCCAGATGGCCGATTGCCTCGATAAGGGCGAATGGGGCGGATACGCCGCCGGTAATGCGCCGGGCTTGGCGTTTGAAACCGTCGATTGGATTCACGCAAAACAGATTTCCGGCATTTGTTCCGATACCTGGGGCATCGAAGTTCGGCCCAACAAAACCGTGCCCGGCATCTTTCAGCCCTGGCATCAGGTGACGATCCCTTATATCGGCATCGTCCATGGCGAAATTTGGTATTTAAGGGAACTGGTGGCCGATTGCGCCAAGGACGGAGTGTACGAGTTTTTCCTCTGCGCGCCGCCCTTGGTAATTCCAAAAGGCACAGGTTCCCCCCTGAACCCGCAAGCCATCAAGTAGGACCGGTTCCGGAGAAACATCATGGCACGGCAATTTGTTGATATCTCCATGCATCTGGAAAATGATGTGGTGTCCGATCCGCCGGGCTATGGGCCTGAAATCGAATATCAGACCCATACCGATACGGCCAAGGACGTCACCGCGTTCTTTCCCGGTCTGGCGGAAGAAGATCTGCCCGAAGGCGAAGGCTGGGCCATGGAATGGATCCGCCTGATGACCCATAACGGCACCCATTTGGATGCGCCTTATCATTTCCATTCGACCATGAACGCATCGATAAATGGCGGCGAGCGGGCGATCACCATCGACGAAGTGCCGTTGGATTGGTGTTTTCGGCCCGGCGTGAAGTTGGATTTCAGCCAATTGGAAGACGGCACTGTGGTAACGGCAAAAGATGTGGAGGCCGAGTTGGCGCGCATCGATCACGCCTTGGAGCCGTTCGATATTGTTGTCGTTAATACCGCCGCCGGGCGGGCTTACGGCAGCGATCATTACGTTGCCAGCGGCTGCGGCATGGGCCGCGAAGCGACGCTATATTTGTTGGAACGCGGCGTCCGTGTGACCGGCACCGACGCTTGGAGCTGGGATGCGCCGTTCGTCCATACCAAGGATAAATATGCCGATACCGGCGATGCATCGCTAATCTGGGAAGGCCACAAGGCGGGCAGGGAAATTGGCTATTGCCACTTGGAAAAGCTGCACAATCTCGAATCTTTGCCGGCGGATGGATTTCAGATCGCCTGTTTTCCGGTCAAAATTCGCGGCGCATCGGCGGGCTGGACCCGCGCCGTCGCCATCATCGACGATTAATATGGGTTCGCGCGAGTTCTGGGGAGTTCCGCCCACATTAGTTCGGAGTTGAAAATTTATAACCGCTGCCGGCGACGGTGATAATCATTTTCGGTTTTTTCGGGTCTTCTTCTATTTTTTTTCGTACGCGACTGACTAAAACGTCGATCAGCCGGTCCGACGGCGCGTCATCATTTCGGCTGACTGCGTCCAATAAAAAATCCCGGTTCAAAACCCGATTGGGTGCTTTTGCCAATGCCGCGAGCAAATTAAACTCGGCATTGGTCATAGCGATTTCGGCGCCGTCCGGCGTAAACACGCAATGCCCGCCGATATCGATTTTCCAACCGCCGCTTTCGATGACATTGGACTTAAAGGAAGCCGAAGTATCGCCGCCACCCCGGCTACGGCCCAAGAGATTCTGGATGCGCAGCACCAATTCTTCCGGATCGAACGGCTTGGTCAAGTAATCGTCGGCGCCGAGTTCCAGAGCCGCCATCC
>JABMOP010000038.1 GCA_013204125.1 Rhodospirillales bacterium
CCATCTCACCCGCCGTAACATGTTCAAGAAAGACCGATCAGCCGCCTTGACCGAATGGCGCCAGTTGGCGGCCTGAATTCATGTTAACTGGAAATTCGGCGGCTGGTGCGCTTTGGTCTGACAGTAGCCGATACCAGCCAGTTGACGTGACAACGCCATATTTCTTGACCACCAATTCCCCGTAAAAAATTGCAATAACCGCTTAGCTTCAATCATTGCCAGATTGCGACAACAACACGGCATTTCCACCGATTGCCGAAGTATTTATAGTGAGTGTCCGCTCCACCGCGAACCGTTGGAGATATCTGGAACCCCCGGCCTTTGGGCCAGTGCCGGAAAGGCCTTCGCCGCCAAAAGGCTGCACGCCGACGACAGCGCCGATCATGTTGCGGTTAACATAGGTATTCCCGACTTTTAGCCGATCGTGCAAATATTCGACAAACCTATCAATACGGCTATGTATACCGAGTGTTAGACCAAATCCCGTACCATTGACCGCCTCGATCACTTGATCGATCTCGTCAACCCGGTAGCGGACAATATGAAGAATGGGGCCGAATATCTCACGTTCCAATTGCCGGATGTCATCCAGCAGGTATATTCGGGGCGCGAAGAAGTTGTCGGCCTCCTCCTCGCTTCTGCTATCCGATTTAAATAAAAGGGTTGCGATCTTATCCATCTGACCGGCATGGGCCAGTAAATTTTTCTTGGCTTTCTGATCGATGACGGGGCCGACATCGGTTGATAGGTGCGCCGGGTCGCCGACAATCAATTCAGCCGCCGCGCCACAAAGCATATTGATGGTTTCATCGGCAATATCGTCTTGAATTAACAAGATGCGCAACGATGAGCAGCGCTGACCGGCGCTTTGAAAGCTAGACGTAAGCACATCATCAACGACTTGTTCCGGCAAGGCGGTTGAATCGACAATCATCGCGTTAATGCCACCGGTTTCGGCAATAAAAGCAACAATTGGGCCGACCCGTTCCGCCAGAGTGCGGTTGATGATTTTTGCCGTTTCGAAGGAACCCGTAAAGGCCACGCCTGCAATTCTCGAATCGACGGTCAAACGTGCACCAACTCGGCTCCCTTCACCAGGCATTAAATGCAACACTTCTTCCGGCAAGCCCGCTTCAAAAAATAATTCGACAGCGCGCCGGGCGATACGAGGTGTCAACTCAGCCGGCTTGGCAATAACGCAGTTACCAGCGGCCAGGGCAGCCGAGACCTGACCGGTGAAAATCGCCAATGGAAAATTCCATGGGCTGATACAGGCGAAGACGCCGCGGCCATGGAGGGAGACCTGATTGCTCTCGCCTGTCGGTCCCGGCAATTGTTCAGGAACCTGAAATTGGCGACGGGCCTCCGCCGCGTAGTAATGGAGAAAATCCACAGCCTCGCGAACTTCGGAAACCGAATCTGCAATGGTCTTTCCCGCCTCTTTTATACATAGGGCGACGAGCTCATTGCGGTTTTCCTCCATCAAATTGGCGCATTGATCCAGGATTTCGGTACGCTTTGCGACCGGCGTGCGATCCCATTCACCGGCAGCATTCGATGCCGCGTTCAGCGCCCTTTCAATCTCGTCATCGCCGGACCAAGGGACGTCACCGACCGTGAGCGTAAATTTTCTGATGGCTTCATTTAATCGGTAAATTTCAATTGGATCGGTCAAATCCAACCCGGCAGAATTCAGTCGATCCTGAGCAAATAAATCCCTCGGACAAGGAATGCGAGGATTTGGAATTTGATCTCTAGACGTCAATGTTCTGATTGGGCTGGCGACAACCTCTCTGATGGGTAATGTGTCGTCGGCCAGACGATTAACGAAGGACGTATTTACGCCATTCTCAAGGAGCCGACGCACCAAATAAGCAAGTAGATCCTTATGCCCGCCCACCGGCGCATAGACTCGACAGGAATAGTTGCTGTCTGGGTTTTGAAGAAGTTTTCCATAGAGCGATTCGCCCATGCCATGGAGTCGTTGGAATTCAAATTTCCGGTGGGCACCAGCAATTTCGTCAACGGCGGCCAATGTATGAGCGTTGTGAGTTGCGAACTGGGGATAGAGGCAGTCAGTGTTTTTTAAAATTTTTTGAGCGCACACCAGATAGGAAACATCCGTCGCTTCCTTTCGCGTAAAAACCGGATATCCGGTTAGACCTTCGACTTGCCCGCGCTTTATTTCGGCATCCCAATAAGCGCCTTTTACCAGCCGGACCATTAGCCGACGGTGAGTTCGACCGGCTAACTCGGCCAACCAATCGATCTGATACAGAGCCCCTTTCAGGTAAGCCTGGACAACAACTCCCAGTCCATTCCAGTCGGAAAGGCGTTGATCACCCGCTATGCTCTCCAAAATATCCAGGGACAATTCAAGTCTGTTGGCTTCTTCCGCATCAATGCAGAGACTAATCCCAGCATTTCGAGCTTCCTCGGCGAGAGCAAGTATCCTCGGTGTCAGTTCGCGAAGCACGCGGTCACGCTGCGAATATTCATACCGGGGATGTAAGGCTGACAATTTAACCGAAATACCCGGCCGGTCGTACAAAGTTGCGTCGCCGTTAACTCCTTTCAGGGTGCGGATCGCATCCCGGTAGGCATCAAAATATCGCTCCGCCTGCACCGCTGTGCGCGCAGCTTCTCCCAGCATATCGAAAGTATAACGATATTTCACATTCGCCACCTCAGCAGAGCGTTTCAAGGCGGTGGCGATGGTTTCACCCATGACAAATTGATTGCCTATCACGTGCATGGCGTGAGTTAGCGCTTGGCGGATCATGGGCTCGCCGGATCTGGCTACAAGAGCCTCGAGGAATGATTCAATGTCGTGCACGTCCTCGGTTTGCCACTGCACGACGCTACCTGTCAGCATGAGTGCCCAGGTCGACGCATTTACAAACAGGGAATCGGAGTGACCTAGATGCTTTGCCCAATCATGCCCGGCAATTTTATCGCGGATGAGTAATTCCGCAGTTGATTTGTCCGGAACCCGTAAGAGCGACTCCGCCAGACACATCAAGGTGACACCTTCTTTCGTGGATAAATCGTATTCCAGAAGAAAGCTGTCCAATCCGATCTTCTTTCGCCGATTGGCGCGCACATGCTCCACCAAAAGACGCGCCTGATTTGATATCCGGGATTCCTCCGCTGAAGAAATCTCAATGACATTCAGAAGATTTTTGACGGCCGCGCTTTCGTCAATCTTGTAAGCCGCTTGAATTTGCAACCGGACATCGACCGTGTCGGGCAACATTGTGCTTATCATCATCAGGACCCCACTTGATTATTCAAACAAGTCCGATCCTCGGTCTAAAATTTATCTGACTTTCCCAGATGACCTTTAAATCGACATGGATCGTACCCAAAATCCATCGCCATTGGAATAGTTTCCGCGCCGTCGCCGTCTGACAGGCGTTGTCAGGGGAAACTTACTCGAATTGCAGTAGCTCCGGAGTCATTTCATGGTGGAGCGTGAGAAGAGATGGCGTTGGATTCTGAAGTGACTGCAAAAGAACATCAAGCACTTCTCCTTCACTATCTATGAGATGTTTGTCATTCCAAGACGTTATCACGCGGACCGAAACGAAGGCCATTGACGTGACAATTTCGTTTTGAGGAACGACAGGATAAAAATCTTTTCAGATGTCAAATTTGATGCCCTGGGCCAGCGGGAGGGCGCGGGAATAGTTCACAGTGTTGGTCGCCCGCCGCATGTAGGCTTTCCAAGCGTCCGATCCCGACTCACGCCCGCCACCAGTTTCCTTTTCGCCACCAAATGCGCCTCCAATCTCTGCGCCAGATGGTCCAATATTGACATTGGCGATGCCGCAATCGGAACCGGTGGTCGACAGGAAAGCCTCGGCCTCGCGCAGGTCGGTGGTGAAGATACTGGACGCCAGACCGTGGGGCACATCGTTATGTTGCGCGACCGCCTCTTCGAAGTCTTCGTATTTCAAGGCATAGAGGATCGGGGCAAAGGTTTCTTCGCGAACTCTGTCGGTCTGCTTCGGCATTTCGACCAGCGCGGGACGAACGTAATAAGCGTCAGGGAACGCATCCTCGTGCACTCGTTCACCGCCATGCACGATGCCACCGGCCTTTTTCGCCGCAGCGAGGGCGTTCTGCATGTGGTCATAGGCCTTGGCGTCGATCAGCGGACCGACGAGATTCGTTTCGACCATCGGATCGCCGCAGGGTACCGACGCATAGGCTGACAAGAGCTTGGCGACCAGCGCATCGTAGATGGCAGCATGCACAATCAGCCGCCGCAATGACGTGCAACGCTGCCCGCAGGTGCCGACGGCCGAAAACAGGATGGCGCGGACCGCCATTTCCAAGTCCGCCGAAGGTGCGACGATCATCGCGTTGTTTCCGCCGAGTTCGAGAAGCGACCGACCGAAGCGCGCGGCAATGCGCGGTGCGATCTCGCGGCCCATTCGAGTCGACCCGGTCGCGCTGATCAGTGCAACATCTTTGCTGTCGACCAGCATCTCGCCGATTTCGTGACCGCCAATTACAACCTGATGCAATCCCGCTGGCGCATCACCGCCGAAACGCTTGATGACCCTGCCAAGGAGTTGTTCGCAAGCAAGCGCACATAGCGGCGTTTTTTCCGACGGTTTCCAGATCACCGAGTTACCGCAAACAAACGCCAGCGCCACGTTCCAAGACCACACGGCAACCGGAAAATTGAATGCCGTAATCACTCCGGTTACTCCGAGTGGATGCCAAGTTTCTCGCATATGGTGGCCAGGCCGTTCGGAGGCGATCGTGAGACCATAGAGCTGGCGTGACAGCCCAACAGCGAAATCGCAGATATCTATCATCTCCTGAACTTCGCCAAGGCCTTCCTGATATATCTTGCCGCATTCGAGCGTCACCAGTCGACCGAGTTCCGCCTTTGCGGTGCGCAATTCGTCACCCAGCAAGCGAACAAGTTCGCCGCGGCGCGGCGCTGGCACGGTCCGCCAGGCACTGAATGCCTCCCCCGCCTGCGAAATGATAGCCGGCATATCGACGGCGTTCGCTTCGCGAACATGGGCAATCTCGTCCCCGGAAATGGGGGTCCGAACCGTCAGGCTTCCGTCCCTGACCAATTGGGGTGAAAGATTGAGACGCTGAAATAGCTCGGCATGTTTCATAACAGACAGACTCCCATAGGTTTTCAAATGCGACAACGTAAGGTGGCCTCACTAGGAATCAAATTGTCCCCAATGCACGTCAAGGCGCGTCCGCCGTTACGTCCGCTCCTATGAAGTAACGACCGAATCTGTTGGAAAGGAAATCGTCCAACCGCACATCCTCTTGGCGTACGAACCCTCGATCGGGGATCTTACCAGCAACGAGCAAATCACGAAGCTTAAGGTCGTCCAGGAGCAAGCGGATGACGTCGAGATGGCCGGGATAGCGCACAGCGCGGTAGTTAAGGTTGCGCACTTTTCCGGCAAGGGTTTCGTGCAGCGCTCCTCGACCGCCGGACGTGTTGAAATCTTCGTATTTGGCCCCCGCGAGGGAGAAATGCTCACGCCCTTCAAGCGCGGTGGTTTGGCGATATTCACCGTTGATGATCGTCTCACAGGAATTGAGATATTCATTAATCGGGCGGTCGGTGCTCCACGTCAGATTGTATTTCAGCGCATTGGTCGGGTATTTAGGCAACGCACCCACGCCCAGGTGGAAATCCTGGACGCTTGCCGCAAGCTGCTCGCTGTCGGCGGCGTCCAACACGACCACTTGGAACCCACGCTGGGCGAAACCCTTGAGCCCCTCTTCGGAGGTATCGGCGACGGTGACTGCATAATCGCCGCCATCTGCAAGAAAACAGGGGATCATGCGTCCAATCTTGCCGCCTCCGATCAACAGGACCTTTTCCATGTTCTTCACCCTTCTCTGAAAATGCCGACATAATCAGATCATCATCGTAAGCCGACTTCTTCGAGCAGCGCCCGCACCTTCGCGATCGGAACACCCAGGTTGGAGCCGCCGTATTCAGGCAGGGTGGCGGCGTTGACCGCGACTACCAAGCCGTTGATGTTGAGTACGGGCCCTCCGCTGCCGCCGCCGGTCGTCTCAGCGTCGTAGATGATCGTCTCCCGGGTTGCTTGGCCGACAATGCCGCGGCTGGAGAGTGGGGCGACAAACCCTTTCTCTGCCAAACGGGCACCCACGCTCCAGAATTCTGTGTCTCCGGCCTTTTGAAGCTCTTCTACAAAGGCATCACCTGACTGGGCCAGGATAGAACGGAGGCCGGTTGGGTAACCCATGACAATAACTTCATCCCCAAGGGCGGGAGGGGCGTCGGCGAGCTTGAGGCCGCGTATCACCTCGGCGACGTCCTTAAGGCGCAAAACAGCAAGGTCGGCGACCGCACTTGCACGCACAAATTCGACTATACTGGAGGTAGCCTTACCAGGCATATAAGCGATGAACTTTATCATTATCGGCTCAATAGCTTGGCTTTTAAGGGCTTCGATATTGGCGTCATTTTCCCACGGCAGCGCCACGTGCCGATTGGTGACAAGGGCGCCGCCGTCACCGACGATAAACCCAGTTCCAGTAAACTGGCGTTCAGCCACTGGACCGTCACCTTCTAGCGATAGTAACGGTTGGCCTGTCGGAGAGATTAACAGGCGTCTGTCTTCATCGACGATATGGCGCAGCATCCGACCGCTCGAACGTTCTCGAAACCCGTAGGCGCCCTGGAGAAACAAGACCGAGGGAGCTGACTCGGTAATTACCCGCGCGTTGGCCTTAGAGCGCTGCTCCAAAGCTGCCAGACGTTCCGCATTTGAAATCAGCCGCTGACCAAATTCCTGACGCAGCACCTTCAGGTCTTTAGGCGTTAACGCCTCATTTCGAGCGCGCGTCAATGCTCCTGCAAAGCTGTCTAGTCGAGTGGCACTAGTTTCGATTTGTTGCTGTAGCAGAACGCTTACTCGGTTTTGTTGGTAGGCCAGAGCGGCGAGAGCGGCTATCGAGAGTATTATGCCAACCCGAAAGAGACCTGTCGTTTCACGCATTAGCCGCCTAAGAATTCCGTAGACGGCTCTAAACACGCGTTTAATGATCGGCTGGCGGCTGACCCGGAGATAGGTGAGGCTGTCGCTCAACATTTCCCCGACCGTTTTGTGAAGTGGCTGACCTTCGCGGTAATGGCGAAAACGAGATAGTGGTCCGGTTTCACCAAACTCGATCATGTCCCCATGTACAAGTCTTTGGGTGGTGATGGTAACTCCGTTCACCCATATTGCTTGGCCCTTAAGGTCTTCAATTTCATAGCTATCTTCAACACGGTGAAAGCAGGCGATAAAATCGTCCCGCGGTTCGTCCGGGCGCAAATTGGAAACGCGGATGAGCCGATTGCTGCTCAGGGAGACATACAAGGTCGAGCCGCTGAGCCATGTCACCGTACCCCGGGAGCGGCCGGTCTGATGTTCAAGGGCTGCTGCCCCAACCAGCATTTCAGTGTCGCGCTCATCGTCCATTGCTCATCCTTCTCTCTACAATCATGAGGTGTTGCCGATGCTCCTTGTCACCGGAGTGATCATCCAGCCGCTTCACGATTTACGCCGCCAAAAACATGGGGCGACCAGGCCTGCCTATATGATCCATACGCGAGACATCTCGCCCTCCAATCAACTTCCCTTCTCTGTCGTCAATCCAAAATTACGCTGCCTGCAGGCGCACCGGTGGCGGCCGTCGGAACCCCTCTTCGGCCATGCGATGGGCTATTATCGCCGTCGAGCGGCCCTCGTCTACCGCCCGTTCGAAGATTTCCAGCAACCGGTCATAAATGTGTGCAATCTGGCCGAACGATTCCTTGACCACATACTCTTTCAGTCCGTTAGTTACATCAATAAGCCCGCCGGCATTGATGACATAATCCGGTGCGTAGCGCCCCCCACGGGTAATCAATACATCACCGTGGTGCGGCTCGGCCAATTGATTATTAGCCGAACCAGCAATTATCGGTGCCTGAATTTCCTGAACCGACTGATCGTCGATTGCTGAGCCCAATGCGCACGGCAAAAATACGTCTGCCCGGCCCCGATGGATTTCTTCCGGAGGGACAATCGTCGCGCAGAATTCTTCGGCTACCCGCTTCGACTTATCAGAATCGATGTCGGCGATGGTCGCTTTGAGACCGGATTTTTCGTCATGTTCAAAGGCCACCGATTCCTGCTGGTCAAAATCTTTGGATGTGAATACGGCCATGATAAATCCCCTGTTTCAATGGAATTATCGCAACACCGGCAACCTCCTCAAAAGCAATTATTACCATATCACATTTATGATAATATTCACTGTTTTCAATGTTTTGAGAATAAAATTCACTCCCATCATGGCTATTAATAAAAAAGAGTAATGGATTTTTTCATTATTATTAGGAATGGAAATTGTCTCGGTAAAAACCACATCCATCGGTGGACACCAAATGAAATGGTTTAAAATTAGGTCGGCTAGTCAGCATCCGCAAACCGACAAAAATAATTACTTCGTACCTAATCTGTGTCAGCATCTATATTTGCTCCAAATGTATTTACCAATCTTGATGATGGCCTTTTGCGTATTAAATAAAATAAGGTGCCGGAATTGGGATATCAGGCAACTGGAGGCGAAATGATTCGTTTTGGCAGCGGCAATCTACGCGTTCCTAAGTTCCAAAGACCCGTGTATCTCGTCGCCGGTGGAATGACCGACTACCGCAAGAAGTATCCCGAAAAGGCGACGGAGGAGCTTATCTGCGAAGCCTTTAAAATGGCGGCGGAAGAAAACGATCTTAAGGTCGACATGGCGGAGTTAAAAGGCATGGTCAACTTCTGCGTTTATTCGCAGTTTGCTGACCATTTTGGTGATCAGTTGCTGGCGGAGGCCAGAGCGCACGATGCACTAGGCCTCGATCCTATCGGAAATATTGGCGTGAAGACCGGCGGCGCCACCGGCGGCTCCGCGGTGTTGGCGGGCGCCATGGCCATTGCGTCGGGCTATGCGAGCTGTGTGCCCGTCATCGGTTGGGAGCGCATGGACGAAGTTGGAACGCGCGAAGGCAACGCCTATATCGCTTCGGCCGCCTGCAAGAATTTTGAAAGCGAACTGGGTTGGATGTACGGCTCTTACTATGCGTTGATGGCGCAGCGATTCCAGCACGAAAATAAAGTGCCGCGCGAAGTGCTCGCTAAAATTGCCGTCAAGAACAAGCATTATGCGCGGTTCAATCCCTTCGCCCAAGCGGGCATGGATATCGATGTTGAAACCGTTCTGAACGATGGCATCGTGTCGGATCCGCTCGCATTTTTGGAATGCTGCCTAATGAGCGTCGGCTCGGCCGCTCTCATTCTTGCGGACGAGGAAACCGCCTACAAACTCACCGATAATCCGATTCAGATCACCATTTGTGCCGGCTCGCATACGCTCCGGACCGCCGATCGGCGCAATATGGAAATACTCCTGCTTCCCAACGAAACGGAAAAAACTTACGCGAATCACACAATGGACTGGCCCGGTTTCACAACGTTCCTTGCCGCGCGAATGGCGGCTTACTACGCCTATCACGCCGCCGGCATAGTCGATCCGGTCGAGGAGTTGGACTTATTGGAAACGCACGACGCGTTTACCATATCGGATGTCCAGACTTACGGGGATATCGGTCTGCGTCCCTACGGCCAGGAACGTGATTTCATCGATTCGGGCGATGCCTATTTCGGCGGCAAGCTGCCCACCAACCTGTCCGGCGGATTGATCGGAACGATGCATTCGGTCGGCGCGACCGGCATCATGCAAATCGTCGAGGTCATGTGGCAACTACAAAGCAAGTGGGCGAAGTACCACGCGGCGACGGAGATGTGGTCGCGGTTTGGAAAAACCAAGCCCGAAGATTTTATAGATCTGCAGGTGCCGAACGCCAAAAAGGGATGTGCCATTTCCCATGCGGGGACAGGCAGTCATGTCACATGCGCAATCCTGGAGAAGCCGTGACCGGGGACAAAGGCGACAGCTTCGCTCAGGACTTTTCCGGGACTGCCTGGGTTTGCCCGGAATTGATCGAGCAGCCCGTGAAGCTGATTGGAGGACGTTATGGTTGAAGTGGTTGGTGGCGTTCATGACCTAAGGAAGACCAAAGGCGGGAAAGCGACGTTGGATGGCACCATTGCCAAGTTGGCAAGCGACGACCCGATGGTGATAATGAACGCCAAGGGGTTCATTCATTATCATACCTATGGTGGTCTTACTCCGTTTTTCCGGGGGCTTGCAGAGGGCAAGCTTCTCGGCACCCGCATCCCACCAGACATGCTGGTGGACGGGGATGAACACCGAATTTGGTTGCCGCCGCGTGCCTATGATCCGGATTCCCTTAAGAAGATGGAATGGGTCGAAGTTCCGCCACGCGGCATCCTATACACCCATACCGGCATCCTTTATCCGGGCGCCGGTTTTCGGCTCAGCGTGCCGTGCCATCTCATTTCGGTTCAGATTAAAGGTGTTTGCACGCGGATGATGTCGTACCTGTCGGAAGGTGAACCGGAAATCGGCATGGAGATGGAGGCTGTGTTCAACACAAAGGCACCGACCAACACGATTTTGGATCTAAGTTGGCGACCGGTTTGTTGATGTAACGCGCCGACGATAAAGGGACGCAACGCCTATGCCCATCCTCAACGAATATCCGAGCCTTAATTTTGATCTCGGCGAAACCGTACATATGCTGCGTGAATCCGTCCGCGCATTTGCCGCCGATGAGATCGCGCCGCGTGCGGCCGAAATTGACAAGCAAAACAAATTTCCGTCCGATCTTTGGAAGAAAATGGGCGCTCTCGGAATTCTCGGCATTACCGTGCCGGAAACCTATGGCGGGGTTGGTCTCGGTTATCTCCACCACTGCGTGGTCATGGAGGAAATCAGCCGGGCGTCGGCGAGTGTCGGGTTGAGTTATGGTGCGCACTCAAACCTTTGTGTCAACCAAATCAACCTCAACGGGACCGGCGCGCAGAAGGAACGCTACCTTCCCAAACTGATTAGTGGCGCGCATGTCGGTGCATTGGCGATGAGCGAACCGGACGCCGGTTCCGATGTCGTTGGCATGCGCCTACGGGCGATGCGGAAGGGAGATCGATATATTCTTAACGGTACAAAAATGTGGATTACAAATGGGCCCGATGCCGATGTGCTGGTCGTCTACGGCAAAACCGATTCGGATGCCGGCGCGCACGGAATCAGCGCCTTTATCGTTGAAAATGAGATGGTCGGATTTTCCACGGGTCAGAAACTCGACAAACTCGGTATGCGTGGATCAAACACCTGCGAACTGATCTTCGACGACTGCGAGGTGCCGGAAGAAAAC
>JABMOP010000431.1 GCA_013204125.1 Rhodospirillales bacterium
AAATTATAAAGGCGGCGCCCGCGACCAGGCGCATAGATATTCCCTGGCGGTCAAGAATAACTGCGGTCAGCACCAATCCGACCATGACGAATGCGCGCTGGGTCGGCACCGTTGCGCCGGCAATGAGGGCATATGTAAAAGCCCCACAAATAGCGAACAGCGCCGCCCATTTTTTGATCGGGAAAGTGAGCGCGAACCCTGGCACCAGGGCGAGGATCGCGCGCACACCAAAAAAGAGTAACCCCGCGACCAGACCGATATGCAGCCCCGAAATCGCCAGTAAATGCGCCAAGCCGGAATTCCTGAACGCGGCCATTGTTTTGGCGTCAATGGCGCTTCGATCGCCGGTTATCAAAGCGGAGGCGACGGCGCCCGCATCGCCGCCGATGGCCGACCGGATACGGCCTGAAAGCTTTTGCCGGGAGCGCTGCCACCATTGGCCGAGGCCTATATCTGTATCTGCTGCGCCGCTTGCCTGTCTGAGAGGTTCGGCGCTTCCGAAGGCAAATCCGGTCGCACCGATACCGGAAAAATACAACGCCCGTTGAAAATCATAGGCGTTCGGCATGACCGGCGGCGGCGGCGGTCCAATTTTGGCGCGCATCTGGACCCAGTCACCGGCAAAAAAATTGGTGGGTTTTCCGCGCAAGCGTATACGTACGAGCTCGGGTGTTTTGTCGGCGCCAAGCGTTGCAATACGAACCCGCTCCAAGGTTAGCCGGGTGCCGTCGGGGAAGATTTCTGCGCGTTGGATCTGCCCGGTCACCGTGGTTGGGCCAATTTGGTGGTCCAAGATGATATGGCGGGCATCGAAGGTGCGCCACTCGGCAACGGTAAATCCCAACGCACCGACCGCTATGCAAATGGAAATAAGTAAAACGGTGCTGTTATTGCGGCATAGGAATATGACCATCGCTGCGGCGGCAAGGGTCGCCGGCGCCGCCCAAGCAACGGGTTCAAAGGTGAGCGCAAAATAAAACCCGATGCCCGTGCCGAGGAACACCGGAAGCCATAAAAGCCACCGGTCCCGCTCGTCGGTTAGGGATTTGACCAGCGCCACCGCCCTGCAATTAAAATATGCCTTCATCGAGGTGGTCTGTCCTCTCTGTCGGCTGTTAGCTTAGTCGGCTCGTCGGCGCGCCGCAACGGCTGGCATTTCGGGCCGGGGAGTGATACATAATGGCGCGCCCAACAGGTGCCGGGCCCGATACCAGCTTTGCCGGCGAGAGCCTCAAAAGCATAATTAATTCATAGAGTTGGAAGAGAATGCCACCGGTCGTAACCCGCTTCGCCCCCTCGCCCACTGGATTTTTGCACATTGGCGGTGCGCGAACGGCCTTGTTCAATTGGCTCTTCGCCCGGCACCACGGCGGCAAATTTTTATTGCGCATCGAAGATACGGACCGCAAACGATACACCGAGGACGCGGTCGATGCGATTTATAGCGCCCTGAAATGGTTGGGGCTGGGCTGGGATGGTGAAGCCGTCTCGCAATATTCGCGGCGTGATCGACATGCAGAAATCGCCGCCCAATTGCTGGCGGATGGCCGCGCCTATCATTGTTATTGCTCGCCGGAAGAATTAACGGAAATGCGCGAAGCGGCGCGCGCAGAAGGCCGCACAGCTCTTTATGACGGACGTTGGCGCGACCGCGATCCGTCCGATGCGCCGCCGGGTGTTGATCCGGTTGTGCGCTTAAGGGCGCCCGAAGATGGCGAAACGGTTATCAATGATGAGATCCAGGGCGTCGTCAAAGTGGCCAACAGCCGATTGGACGATATGGTGCTGTTGCGCGCCGACGGCACGCCGACTTATATGCTGGCGGTGGTTGTCGATGACCGTGATATGGGCATCACCCATGTCATCCGCGGCGACGACCATTTGACCAATAGCTTTCGCCAAGCGTTGATTTATGATGCCCTTGGATGGGCGGTGCCGGTATTTGCCCATATGCCGCTTCTTCATGGGGCCGATGGCGCTAAATTGTCCAAGCGCCACGGCGCACTTGGGGTCGAGGCTTACCGCGAAATGGGGTTCCTTGCCGATGCGCTTATCAATTATCTGCTGCGGCTCGGTTGGTCCCACGGCGACGACGAAATCATTAGCCGGCAACAAGCGATAGAATGGTTTAGTTTGGACGCCGTCGGCCGGTCGGCGGCGCGCTTTGATATGGACAAATTGACCAGCCTAAACGGCCACTACATTCGCGCCACAGACACGGCAACTTTGCTCCAATTGATGCGCCCTAAAATGGAGGAAAGTATCGGTCCTGGTGTTGAGGAGGAACAATGGCAGCGCCTGGAACGCGGTCTTGAAGGGTTAAAGGAACGCTCGAAAAATATCAATGAACTAATTGATAATTCTATGTTTTATGTCATCAATCGCCCAATAAACTTGGATGATGGGGCGCGAAAAATACTTGACGAACAGGGGCGCCGCATGGTCGTTATAGCGCGTGAGAAGTTGGTTGACGTTACCAGCTGGAATGTGGATGAACTGGAACGTTGCATCCGTAAGGTTGCAACGGACCAAAATGAAAAGATGGGCGCTATCGCGCAGCCTTTGCGCGCTGCCTTGACCGGATCGTCCGTGTCTCCGGGCGTATTTGAAGTTATCGAAGTCCTTGGACGGGAGGAGACGCTCGGACGATTGGAAGACGCAGCTTTGAGCAAGTGATAAAGTGCCTGTCCGCCATTGTGGGCTTGGCTATAAGAAACACCGCCTAAGGTGAAAATCGCAATAATCTTGAAGGAAATGATCCATGAGTGACAAAGATCGACGCAATTCTGAAACTTTTACCCTGACCAACAATGCAACCGGAGAAGAGTTCGAACTCCCGGTTATTAGTGGGTCGGTTGGGCCAAAAGTTATCGATGTGCGTCGATTGTACGCGGATACAGGATTTTTCACCTACGATCCTGGCTTCACTTCAACCGGAAGTTGCGAATCCGCAATCACGTTTATTGATGGCGACGAAGGAATATTGCTGTATCGCGGCTATCCGATTGCTGAGTTAGCAAAGGATTCAGATTACTCCGAAGTTTGCTATCTGTTGCTCTACGGCGAGTTGCCAAATAAGGAGCAGAAAGCCAAATTCAATACCGATATCACCTATCACACGATGTTGCATGAGCAGCTTAACCAGTTCTACCGAGGATTTAGGCGGGATTCGCACCCGATGGCCATCATGTGCGGGGTTGTCGGCGCTCTATCGGCGTTTTACCACGACAGCCTCGATATTGCGGACCCGCGGCATCGGATGGTGGCGTCTTATCGTATGATTGCCAAAATTCCGACAATCGCAGCCCACGCCTATAAAT
>JABMOP010000432.1 GCA_013204125.1 Rhodospirillales bacterium
GAAGAAGTGTATCTGGTAGAAGGCGACATGATCGTCGGCAACGACGAAGACGGCAATGGCGGCGAGCAGTTTTTCGCCCCGACCTATGCCTGTCGCCCGCCCGGCGTCCACCACGGCCCGTTCAAATCGGAAAAAGGCTGTGTCATGTTCGAGCTTCATTACTACTACAAAGCAGATAGGGAATGAGCGCCGTGCCTCCAAAACCCGTTCTGATTTCCGGCGGCGGCCCGGTTGGCCTTATCGCCGCTTACGCGCTGGCAAAAGAAGGTATTCCGTCGATTGTTTTCGATGAGAATTCCGAATTGCAGGAAGACCCGCGCGCCGCCACCACCCATCCGGCGACCTTGGAATTGCTGGCAAAGCTCGGCATTGTCGATCAGGTCATCGAACAAGGATTGACGGCGGCCATTTTCCGATTTTGGGACCGCCCGACCGGCGAATTGATTGCCGAATTCGACCACGCACTTTTAAAAGACGACACCGAATTTCCTTTTGTCGTGCAATGCGAACAATTCAAGCTGACCCATATATTGCTCGACCTGATCGACGGCATGGATAATTGCGACGTGCGATTTTCCCACCGGGTCATAGGCGTCGATGCGGGTGAAGATGAAGTGACGATCACCGTCCAAACGCCCGGCGTTAACGAACAGATCAGCGGCAGCTATCTGATCGGCTGTGACGGCGGGCGCAGCGTGTTCGCAAAAAAATGGATATCGCCTTTGAAGGCTTCACCTGGCCCGAACGGTTTTTGGTCCTAACCACGCCTTTCGATTTTGAAGCGATGCGCGGCATGTGTTTTCGCAACTACATCGCCGACCCGGAGGAATGGTGCAATTGCTTCAAAGTTGCCGGCGACGGCCCGCCGGGGCTTTGGCGGCTGGTCTATCCGGCTGATCCGGATGCGCCCGAAGAAAGTCTGCTGGCCGACGACTTCGTCCAAAATAAATTGCAGAATTTCTTTCCGTTGGAAGAGCCTTACGAAATTGTGCACCGCAATCTTTATACGGTTCATCAACGCGTCGCCGCGAATTTTCGCAAAGGGCGCGTCATGTTGGCCGGCGATTCAAGCCACGTAAATAATTCCATCGGCGGCATGGGCCTGAATGGCGGTATCCAGGACGCCATGAACCTGGCCGAGAAATTGACCCGCGTGTGGAAAGGCGAAGACCAGCGGCTGCTTGATCTATATGATCTCCAACGACGCAGCTACGCCCGCGATTTCGTCCAGGAACAATCAATCCAGAACAAACAGCGGCTGGAGAATAATGATCCGGAAAGCCGTAAAAAATCACTGGATGGATTACGGGCGACGGCGGCGAACCCGGAAAAAGCGCGCCAATTCATGCTCAAATCATCAATGATCGAAGCCATGCGCAAGGTCGATGCCATGACGCTTGAGGGCAGCTAAAGGCGGGTGCGGGCCTCGGCGGCGGCGTCTTCCATTTTCATAAATACCGCGCCCGCTTCGGCCATTTTATCGAGCAAATCTTCCAAAGCCGCCATGCGGTAGCCACGGCCAATGACGTAAGGGTGCATGGTATAGGCCAGGCACCCCCACGCCACTGATTTCTGCATATAGGCAAACTCGTCCCACCAGCTTTCCATGACGGCGCGGGCTGAATTGAGGCCGGGTAGCGTCACATCGGGAGTGCGGATATATTCAAAATGGGGGTAGTCATCCAAGGACCAGCTGATCGGCATTTCTAGAAGTTCGCTCTCTTTGCCATATTTAATCGGCGCGCCCAGTTTCACTTGATCCCCAATGCGCGCGAAATAGGGAAGGTAATCGGCGCCCATCAGGCTCGAATCGTAATCCATGCCCTCGGCGATCAAAAGCTCGGTGGTATTTTCCGATAAATCCCAGGACGGCGAACGATAACCGCGCGCCCTTTGGCCCGATAGCTTTTCAATCGCATCATTGGCGCGCCCCATATCGGCGGCTTCCTCATCCCGGCTTTGATCGGCCGGCGGGATATGCGCCCAGGAATGATGCGCAATTTCATGGCCGCCTTCGAGCACGGCTTCCGTGGCTTTGCCGTGGCTTTCGATGGTGAAACCGGGCACAAACCAAGTGGAAGGAATTCCTCGCTCTTTCAGCAATGCCAGAATACGAGCCGAAGCCATGACGCCAAATTCGCCGCGCGACAGCGGCGTCGGGCTATGCCAGCCGCGGGAAATAAATCCCGATTGGGTATCAAAATCAAAAGTCAGACAGACAATGTGGCGGGCCATCTCGGCAAGTTAGCCTAAATCGCCAATCAGGTCACGGGCGCCATCGACACCCAGGCGCCGGTTATGACGCTTGTCTGACAGGCTTCGGCCATTTGCACATCGCGGATACCGGCGCGGAGGTCAGAGACCATGGGGGTATCTACCACCACATGCGATAAAAATTGTTCCCAGCCATATCGATATGGATTTTTGTAAGGGGCGCCGGCCGGCACCTCATGCCAGGCGGCGGTGTGGTCGACGTGATAGGTCATGGCATCGTCTTCGGTGCCGAGATTGAAGCCTTTGATCAGCGGCGTATCGTTGGCGCTCTGCCGATAACAGCGGCGCATACCGGCGACGGCCGAGCCGCCGGTGCCGTCGATTTGAAAGCGCACCAGATCTTCGCCCCTGACCCGCGTTGTCCAGCTGGAAACGACGGTTCCGATGGCGCCGGCTTCGGTTTCAACAATGACGGCGGCCGAGTCTTCCACATCGGCGGTATAGGCATTGCCCGCTTCGTCGGCGCGGTCCGCCAATGTCGTCGTGGTCGCGGCGACGACATGTTTGATCGGGCCGAGCATGCGTTCCAGCACATAGCGCCAATGGGGATACATGTCGGACAGCAATCCGCCGCCGCCGGATTTTTGATAATTCCAGCTTGGCCGCTGGGACGGGGCTTCGATGCCGTCGAACACCCACCAGCCAAATTCGAGGCGAAAGCCGCCGATGCGCCCGAAGAATCCATCATCCACCAGGGAAGCCATTTTCAAATAGCCGGGCGCATAGATTTTATCTTCCACCGCGCCGTGTTTGAGGCCGCTGGCTTCGGCTTCTTTCAGAAGCGCCAATCCATCGGCGACCGATGGCGCGACGGGTTTTTCGGTATAGATATGCTTGCCCGCCGCCAGGGCCCGTTTTAAGAGATCGAGCCTTAGATGGGTGGCGGCGGCATCGAAAAATATCTGATATTCTTCATCGCCAAGCGCCGCGTCCAAATCGGTGGACCAATCATCGACGCCGTTTGCGCGGGCAACCTCTTCAAGCCGCGCTTCGTTCCGTCCAAGCAATAGCAATTTCGGCACGATCACATCATTGCCGATTTTCAGCCCGCCTTCGGCGCGGATCGGGCCCAAGACATTGGCCAGATGCTGGGTCGAACAAATGCCCCCGGTGGCGCCGTTCAAGATGATGCCGAGGTTACGCCTTGCCATTGTCCGGACCCTTCAAATAAGCATCTTCTCTGATGCGGTCTGCAAATTCAAGATTGATGGAATTGGTATCGCTGAAACCACTACGACAGGGCCTGTTAATAAGCTGAGATATTTGCTACAGGCAAGGCCATGATTATTGCACAAATTTCCGACAGCCATATCGACCCGGACTCGCCCAATGCGGCCGCCCGGGTTCGCGATCTTGAACGATGCGTTGATGACATCAACGGGCTCGACCCGCTGCCCGATGTGGTCGTTCACACCGGCGATCTGACCCACAACGGAACGCCGGCAAAATACAAAGAGGCCCTGGATATTCTAAGGCGGCTTCGCTGCCCGCTTCACGTCGTCGCCGGCAATCGCGATGATCGGGCCTTGATCGCGGCCAATTTCCCGACGGGGCGAGATCTTTTGCCCGGAACACCCTTCGTCCAATATAGCGTCGATGCCTACGCCGTCAGGCTAATCGCCCTCGATACTTTGAGCGAAGCAAGCAATATGGGCGATTTTTGCGCAATCCGGGCGAACAGCCTGCGCCAGGCGCTGAACGAAGACGCCGGCAAGCCGACGGCAATATTCATGCATCACCCGCCGTTTGAGGTCATCGAGTCGAAATACCGCTGGCAATTTGACGCGCCGGAAGCGATTGCGACCCTCGGCCGGGCGCTGGGCGGGCAAGATCAGGTGGTGCGTGCTTTTTGCGGACATGCGCACCGCGCCGCCGCAGGGCTCATCGCCGGCATCCCGGTAAGCTGCGTGCCGAGCGTCGCCATCGATCTGCGCTTAGGTGAATTTACGGGCGCCGCCAAGACCGCGCCCGTCTATCAAATTCATAGATTGGATAGCGGCCACTTCGTTACCGAAACGAGAACGGCCGCTTAAAAGAGATAGCGGCGTGTTACGGCCGTTTCGGCGTGGTGTACTCGACCTCTTTCTGCCGCGGCTCCCAGATAGTTTCGTAGCCGACGAAGCCCTTTTCGGTAGGCTCTTTCCGACGGGTTGTCATAAATCTAGACTTACCTTCCGGAACTTCGGGCTTGGTTTTCGTCTGATCGCTCATAATTCTTTGCTCCATGAATTTGATACAGAATAACCTAAAAATAACTTCTCGAAAATGAAAAATTTGGAGTATTTCATTGAAGCGGTACCGTAAGCGCTTCATCGATATCCGGTGCCACACCGATGGGACCACCTGCTTCGATCTCCTCATCGGTTGCACCGCGAACATTGAGAATCTCCAACTTAAAAATAACCTTCCTGCCACTGAGTGGATTGTTGCCATCGACAGTCAGTGTCTTTTCATCCATCCGCGTGACGATAAAGCCACGCGGTTCTCCTTTTTCATTCTCGGTGTGGATGGTGATGCCGATTTCTCTATATTCCTCGGGAACGTTTTCGATGTAATCCGTAAACACCAACTCTTCGTCCCTGGAGCCATAGATTTGATCGCAATCGATCGGCACTTCGATCACGTCACCAACGGATTTGCCTTCCAGCTCTTCAGTGACGGCGGGCGCCAAAATGTCGTTGACGCCGTGTACATAGCCGATCGGGAATTCGACCGCGACAAGGACATCACCCGATTCTTGATCGATCACTTTGTATGTAAGGTCGACATACATGCTGTCCTGAATTATTTCACTCATATCTTACCCGTGCCAAGTGATTAGAAGACGGAGGCCCCGAAAATTTTGACTTCTCCATCTTCGTGACCGAGGACAAGTCTGCCAAGCCACTCACCCTCTTTTTTGGTGCTCCGTGTCCGATAAAGTACCGTCACATGCTCACCGCGGCGGATCGTGCCGATGAACTCGACCGAGCCGGACAGGTTTCTTGTCAATTCGCTTTTTGCGAATTGCTTGCCCACTTCAATTTCGTTCAACCCTCTGAGCAGGTTAGAGGAAAAATACTTGACGAAGTCTCCGTATTTTCCGTCATTCGAGGCCTTGATAAGGTGGCTCCACAGCGGATTGGCTATGGCAAGAATCTCGTCGTCGGTCATTTCAATAATGTTCATCTGCACTTCTCTGTAGCAGGCGAAAGTTCGCCGCGTCAGGCCTAAAAAAAGATCAACACACACCATGCTGATCTCTTTTATTAGGCCAAACAGGAGTTTGAAGCGAACTCCTATTTGGTTTTTTTGTTACTCGCCCTCACTGACAAGGTGATAGCACGGCGCTTTTTCCATGGTGTACTCACCGGTTTTCGGATCCCGGCGCGAAACCGTCAGTACATGCCAATTTTCATCGTCCAGCTTCATGGCGTCGCCGCGGTAGTAGTAGCCGGGCCAACGGGTCTCTTTGCGGAACAGCGTGTGTTGCGTAACGCATTCGGACGTACGGTGACGATGCCTCAACTCCCACGCACGTAGCAATTCATGGAAGTCCTTTGCCGCCAATTTTTCTAGGTCTTCTTCCATGATCTTAAGTTTTTTGAGGCCGATGTTCAGCAGCTTGTCGTTGGTCATGTAGTTAACGTTTGCCCCGCCGCAATACTCGTCCATCAGCTTCTGCAAACGGTCCAGCCCTTGCCGCGGGTTGATGTAGTTCGGATTGACGTCGCCGGCAACGACTTCATTGCGGTAGATCTTATAATGCTCCATCGGCTTATAGACCTCTTCTTTAAGCTCGTTGATCCGTTTGTCGGATACAACGATGCCCTCGGCCTTACCGTCGTCAATGAAGCGACACGCGGCCTTGGCGGCGAGACGCCCCTCGGTGAAGGAGCCCGACGAGAAAGCGTGCGGCGTGCCGCCAACGGCGTCACCGGCACCGAACAACCCTTCGATGGTCATCATACGGTTGTAACCCCAAAAATATTCAGGCGGGGAAACGTCCTCTGGGCCAGAGCACCAAGCGCCGCTGCCCGTTGCGTGGCTGCCCATGACGTACGGCTCGGATGTGGTCAGTTCCGGGTTTTCGTTCTTGGGATCCACGTCCGTGGCGGCCCACAATACGGCCTGACCGACAGTCATGCCTAAGAAATTTTCCCAGCCGACTTCTTCGAGGTGCGGGTCTTGAAAGGCCTCCATGGTGACCATGGTGATCGGACCCCGGCCGGCGTTCACTTCGGAGATCATGGCATGGTTACGCAAACAGGTCGGGATCGGCCTGTGGGTCTTGTGGGAAAGTTCGGGATCCAGATATTCCTTGCCGACCATTTCCTGTAATTGGGGCCACCAAGTGGTTTCGAACTCCTCGCCCAGACCGTTCTGGGTATAGGTTTTGAGATGCAGGAAGTAAGCGCCCACCGGGCCGTAACCATCCTTGAAGCGGGCCAATAC
>JABMOP010000433.1 GCA_013204125.1 Rhodospirillales bacterium
GGTGGACGCCGCCCGGCTCGGCTTCGAAGGCGTTGCCGTCTATCACGATTCCTGTTCGGGCCTTCGCGAACTCGGGATAAAGGATCAGCCGCGCAAAATATTGGCGGCGGTTCCTCGGCTGATCATTAAAGACTATGCGGGCAGCGAAACCTGCTGCGGATTCGGCGGCGTCTTTTGCGTCAAATACCCGGAAATATCCGACCGCATGGCGCGCGACCGCATGGCCGAATTAGAAAATACCGGCGCCGACATCTTGCTTGGCGGCGATCTCGGTTGTCTCTGCCAGCTTGCCGGCAAGCTTAGCCGCGAAGGGTCCAACATTCGCGTGCGCCATGTGGCCGAAGTGCTGGCCGGCATGACCGATGGGCCCGCGATCTGCGAAGGGGACGCGGATAAATGAACCTCATTGCCCGCGATTTTCCGAAAAACGCCCGCGCCGCGCTTTTAGACACGCATTTACAAGAAGCGCTGATCCGCCTTAAAAGCGGCTTCGTCGAAGGCCGCCGGGCGGCGATTTCACGCCTGCCGGAATTTGATGATTTGCGGGACCGGGCGCGGGATATCCGGCGTCACACCTTGGCCCATTTGGACGCCTATCTGGAACGCTTCGAGGCGAAAGCGGTTTCTGCCGGCGGCATTGTGCATTGGGCCAGAAACGCCGATGAAGCGCGGCATATAATTTTGGAAATTTGCCAAGGCGTCGATGCCAAAACCGTCACCAAGGGCAAATCTATGATCGGCGAAGAAATCGCCATCAACGCATATCTCGAAGACCATGGGATCGAGCCGGTGGAAACCGATCTCGGCGAATATATCATTCAATTGCGCGGCGAAGCGCCGAGCCACATCATTGCCCCGGCCACCCATCTTGCCAAAGAACAGGTGGCCGATGCTTTTCGCGCCAAGCACACCCAATTAGATGCCGAACGCCCCTTGGAAAAACCGGAACAATTATTGGCCGAAGCCCGCGCCCAATTGCGGCAAAAATTTTTAAGCGCCGATGTCGGCATCACCGGGGCCAATTTCCTGATCGCCGAAACCGGCACCAGCGTCATCGTCACCAATGAAGGCAATGGCGATTTGACGCAAATTTTACCCGGCGTCCATATCGTTATCGCCAGCCTTGAAAAAGTGGTGCCGACCTTGGAAGACGCGGCGACCCTGCTGCGTGTTTTGGCGCGAAGCGCCACCGGCCAGGATATTTCCGCCTACACGACTTTTTCTACTGGGCCGAAACGCGCCGCCGATCTGGATGGGCCGGGCGCTTATCATGTGGTGATTTTGGATAACGGGCGCAGCCAATTATTGGCTGGTGAAAACAAGGACATGTTGGGCTGCATCCGCTGCGGCGCGTGTCTCAACCATTGCCCGGTATACGGCGCGATCGGCGGCCACGCCTATGGCTCGGTCTATCCCGGCCCGATGGGATCGGTTTTAACCCCGGCGCTTGAAGGCATATCGGGAACGGCGCATTTACCGCAAGCTTCCAGCCTGTGCGGTAAATGCGAAGAGGTGTGCCCGGTGCGCTTGGCGTTGCCGCGCATGCTCCGTAATTTGCGCAACCAAGCGGCGGAAGCGGGGGCCACGGGTTTGCTCGGCCGTATAGCGATCAAATATTGGGCGTTCTGGGCACGCCGGCCGCGTCTCTACCGCGCCGCCGTCGATATTAAATTTTCGGCGCTGGCCGCGCTGGGCCGCAAAAAAGGTTATTTTCGGCGCGTTCCGTTTATGGGCGCCTGGACCAAGCACCGTGATTTTCCAGCGCCCGAGGGCCGCAGCTTTATCAGCCAATACCACGCCCGGAAAAAAACATGAACGCGCGCGAAGAAATAATGGGACGCATTGGCGCCGCCCTTGATCTGGATGCCGGAACTCGAAGCGCCGCCGCCCAAGCCCGCATTACGAACCCACCTGCCCCGTTGATCCCTTCGCGTAGCCCGGATGATATCGAAGGCTGCTTAAGTTATTTCCGCGCCCGCGCCGAGGAAACCGAAGCCACGACGGAGCGCATATCTGGATGGGCCGATTTACCGGCGGCGGTTGCCGGCATTTGCGGCGCGGCACCGGTAAAAGCGCAACCGCGGGGTATTTTTAGCTGCCTTGATTGGGCGGCGGCGGGCGTCACGGCGACTTTTGGCGGCGCTGCGCCCAGCGATGCGGTTGGGTTGGTTCTTGCAGAATCCGCTGCCGCCGAAACCGGCACCTTGGTTTTGACGTCAGCCAAGGACGCGCCGACGGCGCTTAATTTCCTGCCCGAATATCTGATCGCCGTTCTGCCCCTCGGACGGTTGACCGGCGATTACGAAAGCACCTGGGCAAAGCTGAAACAAATAGGCGGCAATGATTTTCCAGCCAGGACCGTCAATTGGATCACAGGACCATCGCGCAGCGCCGATATCGAACAACAGGTTCAAATGGGCGTCCACGGGCCACGCCGGCTGCATATTATCGTGGTTGATGAAGATGCCTAAAAAGCCGCAAAAAACGATAGAAGATGACGCGGCGCTGTTGGCGATCGCGTTTAAAGATGTGACACCGCTCAAGGGCCGTAAAATAAGCAAAGCCGCCGGCAAATCTAAACCTCCGCCAAAGGCCAAGCCGCCGCCGAAACCACCCGCCCCAAAATCCATTGCAATCCCGAAACAAAAGCCAAAGCCAACCCAGCCCGACCTTGCCCACGGCGATGCCCCCGGCGTTGATAAACGCACCGCCCAGCGGCTTAAAAGGGGGCGTTTGGACGTCGAAGCCAGGCTTGATCTGCACGGCGATACCCAAGATACGGCGCACCGGGCGTTGGCGGCCTTTTTGGACGGCGCGCAAAATTCGGGCAAACGCTGTGTTTTGGTGGTCACCGGCAAGGGCGGAACCGTCACCGATTCCGAAACCGGCCGCGCTCGGCAAACCGGGATTTTGAAAGAAATGGTGCCGCGCTGGCTCAACCAATCGCCTAACCGCGAACGGGTCTTGTCGTTCACTTTCGCTGCCGCCGCCGACGGCGGATCGGGCGCGCTTTATATTCTGCTCAAGAAAAGGGCCGGGCGATGACCCCGTTCGGCGCCAAAGTGCGCGAATTGCGCGCGGCCAAAAACATCCAATTGAAAAAAATGGCCGAAGATTTAAAAATCTCGTCCGCCTATTTATCGGCGTTGGAACATGGGCGGCGCGGTCGCCCTGGCCCCGGTCTGGTCATGCAGATCGCCGATTATTTTGGCCTCATCTGGGATCAGGTGGACGAAATGAAACGCCTCGCACATCTTTCGCATCCGCGCGTGCCGATCGATACCGGCGGCCTCAGCCCAAAAGCGACGCTTCTGGCAAACCTCTTGGCCGGCCATATCCACGAACTCGACGATGCCACAATCTTGCGCATGCTCGCCGATATGGGATTTGATGAGGAAGAATAAGGGGTACGGCGGGCCTACAAAATAAATTTCGAAAGATCGCCACCCTTTAAAAGATCGCCGACCTGATCGCGCACCGCTTTCGCATCGATGGTGACGCTTTCGCCGGCGCGGTCGGTGGCGGTGAAACTGATATCTTCGAGCAATTTTTCCATCACCGTGTGCAACCGCCGTGCGCCGATATTTTCCACCGTCGAATTGATCTCGGCGGCGAGGGTTGCCAATTCTTCAACCGCATCATCGGTGAAGGTGAGGTTCAGATCTTCGGTTCCCATGAGCGCGGTATATTGTTTGATAAGGCTGGCTTCGGGTTCGGTCAGGATGCGCACGAAATCATCCCTGGTCAGCGGGCTTAATTCCACGCGGATCGGCAAGCGCCCTTGCAGTTCGGGCAACAAATCAGACGGCTTGGCCAAATGAAACGCGCCGGACGCGATAAACAAAATATGATCGGTCTTAACCGTGCCGTGTTTGGTCGCAATCGTCGTGCCTTCGATCAGCGGCAGCAAATCCCGCTGCACCCCTTCGCGGCTGACATCGCCGCCGGTGCGTTCCGAACGGACGGTGATTTTATCGATCTCGTCCAAAAAGACGATGCCGTTATTTTCGACCGCTTCGATCGAATCTCTGATAACCGCTTCGTCGTCCAATAATTTGTCCGATTCTTCGGCCATCAAAATTTGGTATGAATCTTGGACACTTAGTTTTTTGGTGGTTGTGCGCCCGCCAAAGGCTTTGCCCATCATCTCGTTTAAATTAATCATACCCATCTGCGCGCCGGGCATGTCGGGGATATCGAATGTCGGCATGCCCATCGAAACCTGCTCGGCGACTTCGATTTCTATTTCTTTTTCCGACAGCTCGCCTTCGCGCAACATTTTGCGGAATTTCTGGCGCGTATCTGGAGATGCGTTATCACCGACCAAGGCGTCGAGGACGCGTTCTTCCGCCTGCATTTCGGCGCGCGCGGTAACCAATTTGCGTTGCCGCTCACGGGTCGCGTTGATGGCGATTTCCACCAGATCGCGGATGATGGATTCCACATCGCGGCCGACATAGCCGACTTCGGTAAATTTGGTGGCTTCTATTTTAATGAACGGCGCTTGCGCTAATTTAGCGAGGCGGCGGGCAATTTCGGTTTTGCCGACGCCGGTCGGCCCGACCATCAAAATGTTCTTCGGCAACACTTCTTCGCGGAGCTCTTCCGGCAATTGCTGGCGCCGCCACCGATTGCGGAGAGCAACGGCAACGGCGCGCTTGGCGTCGTCCTGGCCGATGATGAAACGATCTAATTCGGAAACGATTTCTCTGGGTGTAAAGTTACTCATGAAAGGTCAATTTTCTCCATAACCACCGATGAATTTGTGTAAACGCAAATCCCAGCGGCAATTTCCATGGCGCGATGGGCGATGGTTTCGGCGTCCATATTGTCCTGATCGTAAAGCGCGCGGGCTGCGGCCAAGGCGTAATTGCCGCCAGAGCCGATGCCGATGATGCCGTCTTCCGGCTCCAACACGTCGCCGGTGCCCGATACAATCAACGAGACTTTGGCATCGGCAACCGCCATCATGGCTTCCAACCGGCGCAAATATCTATCGGTCCGCCAATCTTTGGCCAATTCGACGCAAGCACGGGTCAATTGGCCCGGATGCTGTTCCAGCTTGGCTTCCAGGCGCTCAAATAACGTAAAGGCATCGGCGGTGGCGCCGGCGAAGCCACCGATGACACTGCCGGCAGAGCCGAGCCGCCGCACCTTGATCGCGTTGGATTTAACCACCGTGTCGCCCATGCTCACTTGGCCGTCGCCGGCGACGACGACCTCGTTGCCTTTGCGCAAACAAAGGATTGTCGTGCCGTGCCAATTGGGGCTTGAATGATCCGCCATGAAGGCTATTCCCGTTACAGTGTTTGGGCCGCTTGGTCCAAGCGGCCCTCCATAACTGGATTTAGTTTTTTATTACTGCCCGGTCAATGGCAGCCGCGGCCGGCCTTAACTATTTTCGGTCCCGCTGAAAATCCTTGAGTTCGATATTCAGTTTTTTCAAAGCGTCGTAGATCGGGATGAACAGATTGAGGCCTGCCGAAACTTTGCCCTCAAGCATAACTGCGCCGGCGTAAGTTACACCAACCACATTTCCGTTTTTGTCCACCAGCGCGCCGCCGCTGTTGCCGCCGTGAACATCGACATCTGCCTGGATATCTTCCATGCCGTATTGGTTGGAGCGGAAGGAAGAGACAATGCCTTTAGAAACAGTGCCCTTTAGCCTCCTCTCTTTAGGCGTGCCGATGGCATAGACCTCTTCGGTAATTTTGACCGGTTCCATGCGGATGGGGATCGGCCTGTGACCGCCGCGCTCGACCTGAACGATTGCGACGTCGCGTTCCGGGTGTTTGCGCACCACTTCGCCCAACAGCTCGCGCCCGGTCAGCAGCCGCACTTTGATAAATTTCTGACCCTCGACGACGTGATTATTGGTCATGATGTAGGTGGGAGAGATAAAAAAGCCAGACCCATGAGCGCGCCCCGAATCCAACGTCACCACGCCAAGCCGAACACGGTCGATATTTGTTTGTATGGGATCGGTCAGGATATTTTGCCGTTTAATTTCGAGTATAACATTATCGACTTTTCGGATATCGGCGACCGTCGGCGATAAATTCGAGACAAGTTCCAGCATTTTCGGATCGGCAGCGAAATTTTCAGCGGCATTGGAAAAAGCAGCATCGATCAAGGCGATTTCACCGTCGGGCACGCCAGGGCGGAGAGCGCCGGCGCCTTCCGAATAAGCCTCAAAAACAACTTTTTTCAAAACCGGAGAAAACACCTGCCATTTTACCTTGATGCTTGATTTGCCGTTTTGCCGGCGCGCCGGGAGGGCCGTCCACCGGCTATATTCATCACAAACCTGCATGGATATTTCGGTAACCTGCGCGCCGACCAGGTAATCAGGTTCGATCTTGTCGCGCGATTCGCTTGCGAACAATTTATTTGGATCGCCGATCACATTATAATTTGCGGCTTTGAAAGCCTCATAAAACCTATCTTGAAGTTCTAAATCCCAAAATTTCGCGCGCCCTTGATTCCAATAAATATTGGGCACGGAGGCTTTGCAGAAATCTTCGCCAAAGCCTCGGTTATTGATATATTCCCCGATCAGCGCGCCGCGCTTTAGTTTGACCGACACGCTGTCCAATTTGATCGGCGCCAGGCGCTGGCCGAGCGGGATCGTCAATTGCGGTTTTTGCTGAACCACATTGACCGCAACGGGGATAGATTGGCAACCGGCCAACACCAAGGCAACGGCGACATATAACCCATGCTTCCAAAAGCGTGTTTCAATTTTCATTTGTTCAAAATTAACCATATCTACCGATGCTAGAATACTAACGGGAATAGGCGCGTTCAACAATTTACGGGCGAATTAGCTAGCCGGGGTAGTGCCAACTTGCTACAAAGACGCGCGAATTTCAGACATTTAGTTTAAATTGCAAACCATCGGAGTTAGTCCCATGCGCCAAGCGAGCGTGGAGCGGAACACAAAGGAAACGCGCATCTCAGCCGCCGTCAATTTGGACGGCAGCGGTCTTTATGATGTGTCCACAGGGATCGGGTTTCTCGATCACATGCTGGAACAATTGTCCCGGCACAGCCTGATCGATCTGACCGTCAAAGCCGATGGCGATTTGCACATTGATTTCCACCACACCACCGAAGACACCGGCATTGCCATCGGCCAGGCGGTAAAAGAAGCGCTCGGCGACCGCGCCGGCATTGTTCGTTATGGCTCCGCCCTGGTGCCGCTGGACGAGGCGTTAAGCCGTGTCGTCGTTGATTGCTCGAACCGGCCTTATTTGGCGTGGCGGGTTAATTTCACCGCGCCGAAAGTGGGCGAAATGGATACCGAATTGTTCCACGAATGGTTCCGCGCCTTCGCGCAAGCTGCCGGGTTGACCCTGCATGTGGAAACCGTCTACGGCGAGAATTCGCATCATATGGCCGAATCCATGTTCAAAGGCTTGGCGCGCGCGCTTCGCCAGGCGGTTGCGATCGACGAACGCGCGCCCGGATCGGTGCCGTCCACCAAAGGCGTTTTGTCCGACGCGGGCTGACCGGCAAACGTACAGATATTTACGAAAGGCGTTTACCGGTGCGCATTTACACCGTCTTCACCCCGTCCATCGGGCAGGGGAGCGACCCCATCACCGGGGCCGTGGCGGTCAAGGAAGGATTTTCCTGGCCGGCCTTTCTGATATCTCCGCTTTGGGCGCTGTGGCACCGCTTGTGGCTGGCCGCAATTTTGTTTGCCGGCGCGCAAATTTTTCTCGGCTGGATTTTGGGCCGGTTTGGCGCTGATCAGCCGGTGATGGCGACCGCATCAATCGGCTTGGCGGTTCTCATCGGCTGGACCGCAAATGATTTCCGCCGTGCCAAACTGCGCCGCCGGGGTCTTGGGAATGAGACGCCGGTTATTGCCGGGTCCGGCGAAGCTGCGGTGCGCCGCCTGTTCGAAGCGCAGGAGGCCAACCGATGAAGACCGTCATTATCGATTACGGTTCGGGCAATTTGCGTTCGGCGGAAAAGGCGACGATGCGGGCTGCGGAAGGCCTAGGCGGCGGCGAAGTAATTGTCAGCAACGATCCAATCGAGTTGGCATCGGCGAGCCACATCATCCTGCCCGGCGTCGGCGCATTTCGAGATTGCCGCCAAGGATTGGACGCTGTGAACGGCATGGTGGAAGCGCTTACTCAACACGTGATTGAGGACGGCAAACCCTTTCTCGGCATTTGCGTCGGCATGCAA
>JABMOP010000434.1 GCA_013204125.1 Rhodospirillales bacterium
CGGACGTGCCGTCCATTTTGATCAGGCGCGGAAGGTCTGTTTCCCAATCAATATAAGCCTGCATGGCTTCGGGCCCGCCCTTGGGTCCGTCATAGGCCTTTAAAAACACGTCGTCGGCTTCGTCGGCCATTTTTTCCGGGCCTTCGGATAGCGGATTGCCGGCATCTGCCCAGGCTTTTGTGCCGCCGGCCAGCATTAAGAGATTAGCCGGCGATGCCGCCGCCGCTTCTCCTGCAACAAGACGCGCCAGCCTGCCGTCTTCCGAAGTCAGCACCAGCGTGGCATGGGGCGGCAAAGCCGCCAAGGCGATATCAAGCCGCGAGCGCACAGCGAACCAAGCGCCAGGAATGTGCCCGGCCCCATAAGTTTTGCTGTCGGCCAAATCCATCACCACCGTATCGCCGCCATCGATCAGCGCTTTAAGGGCTGCGGCGTCGATTTCCTGGCATTTGGCTTCGTCCAATCCAGGCACGAAGGGTGTGTGTGGACCCTGGATGAAATCACTGCCTTCGACCCCGCCGTCCAGAACATAGACGTCGTGCCAGTTCATTTGGATCAGCCACGAAGCGGACAAAGCGTTGCGAATACCGGTGGGATCATAAAGAACGATGCGCGCGTTCAAGGTGCCGATAAATGAATCCGTGCCTTGCACCAATTGACCGCCGGGTGCGTGGATGGCGCCGACCGGATGGCCGGCTTCAAATTCTTCCACCGTGCGCACATCCAACAAATAAAGTGTGCGCATCGGGTCTTGCCGCCATTCCGCCACCTCGGCCCAATTTGCCGCGCGTACACCAAACCTTTTTTTGACACGCGCTGCGGCTTCCTGGGCGCGCGCCAAGCCTTCTTCGCCCGGCGGCGGGGCAATATTTTTGCTGCCTTTATCGCATGTGTAGCCGGCCAGCACCCAGCCCATGGTGCCGTTGGTGAGCGCCAAAACCTTGTTTGGAATTCCGGCATTGATGAGCGATTGTGCGCCGATGATGCTGCGCGTTCGCCCGGCGCAATTGACGACTACGGTGGTTTGTGGATCGGGCGCTAAATCATGGACCCGGTAAGCCAGCTCGGCGCCCGGAACATCGATGCCGGTCGGGATGCTCATGCGCTGATATTCATCCAAGGGCCGGCTGTCCAAGACAACCATGTCTTCGCCGCTTTCGATCATGGCGTGAAGGTCTGCGGCCGATATATTCGGCGTCTCGTAGTGGTGTTCGACAAATTCGCCGAATGCCTTCGATGGCACATTGAAGCCCGAGAACAGCACATAGCCTGCGCCCTTCCAGGCATCGATGCCGCCGTCCAGGATGGCGACATCGCTATAGCCGAAATCACCCAATTTTCCGGCGGCGCGCATCGCCAGCCCGCTGCCTGCATCGCACACTACAATGCGTGTCGATTTGCGGGGAACCAGATCGTCGATCAGAAGTTCCAGCCGGCTTAGCGGGGCCGAGCGCGCGGCCAGAATATGCGCGCCGGTAAAGATGCCGGTTTCGCGGACGTCCAAAAGCGCCAATTCGCGGCCATCGGTCAGCATCGAATACACCTGCGCTGCGCCGACCATTGGCCGGTTTTGACTGCTCATGGTAGGCTTACCCTAAGCTGCGTCGGGACGGGCGTATTTGTCGCGTTTGACGCCGTCCATGTTGCGGCCTTCGATGCGGATCAAACGGGTTTCGCCTTCGCGCGCCGGCGAATGTAGATCACCGACCTGCCAGGCGCTCGCATCGCCTGGGTTTTGATCAAAACTGCGCACTTCTTCGACCGTGCCCGGCGTATCGCCGTCGGGGGCTGAAATTTTGCGCCATTCGGTCATCCGCGTAACGCCTGACGCCTGACCATAGATCGCCCAGGCATCGGCGTGGTCGTGCGGGTTGCCGACGCTCGATCCTTTATAGACATGGGCGATGATGCAAAAGCCAAGGTCCGGATCTTCATAAATGATATTGCGCTGAGAATCGGCGTCCGGGCCGAGATAGGTTTGGATAAATTCGTCGTCTTTCAAAGCTTCTTCGAGAAGCTTACGCACGGCTTCGATACCGTCCGGTTCCGGCGGCGCCGAAAGTGCAGCTTTGCAGTCGCTCGCGAATTGTTCCAGTGTAAGTGTCATAATAACGCTCCTTGGCTGGTTTTGCGGTGCCCAATAATAAGGGCTTCGATCCCTTAAATCAAAGGCTTGAATTTCCCCAGGCTTGCTTTTGATCGGTGCGGCCTTCAAATATATCGATAATCATGTCTCAATCTTTTCTTGCCCCGTTCGGTTTTAAAAAAGCCGCCTCGTTCCTGGTTCTCGCCGGAGTGCTGTTCTTGTTCTTTATGCCGACGCCGGGCGGGGTTGACGATGGAACCATGCGGGCGGCGGCGCTCGCATTATTTACCATCGGTTTCTGGGCGACCGGCATCTGGTCCATCGGGCAAACGGCGTTGGCCTTTTTCTTTGTTGCCGCCATCCTTCAGGTGCAACCGCCTTCGGTGATTTTTTCCGGCTTTTCGTCCAAAGCCATGTGGCTGGTATTCGGTGGCTTGGCGATCGGCGCATCGGTTGGATATACGGGGCTTGGCGCGCGGCTGGCCCAGTCGTTGGTGACGCGGCTCGGCCATTCATACACCGCCATTATCAGCGGCATCGCGCTTGTCTGCATGGTGCTAGGGTTTTTAATGCCGTCGAGCATGGGCCGCGTTGTCCTTTTGGTGCCGATCGTCATGGCGCTCGCTGAAAAGCTTGGCTACGCAAAGGGCAGCCGGGGGCATACAGGCATGGTGCTGGCGACAGCACTGATTACCTTTACTGCGGCGGGCACCATATTGCCGGCGCTGGTGCCGGGCGTTGTGTTGGCGGGCCTCGCCGAAAATCTCTACGGGCTCACCTTCACCTACGGCGAATATCTTAAACTGCACTTGCCTGTGCTCGGTATCATCAAATGCCTCTTTATCGTCGCCGTCGTCGTTAAAATGTTTGGCGAGCCGCCGAAGCGGGATGAAGATGCGGCCGCGCACCCGCCGATGAGCCGGGAAGAAATATTGCTCAGCATAATTCTCGTTGCCTGCCTCGGCCTTTGGGTCAGCGATTTTCTGCACGGCGTCGCTGCGGCTTGGGTGGCGCTCGGCGCGGCCGTCATCATTTTCATACCGGGCCTTAATCTGGTGCCGGCAAAGGCGCTCAACGAAAACGTCGATTGGGGCTCCATCTTTTATGTGGGCGCGGTGCTGGGTCTTAGCCTGATCATCGCCAAATCGGGCCTTGGCGCGCTCACCGGCAAGTGGCTGTTAGCTGTCTTTCCGTTTGAAAAAGGCGCCGATGGACTCAACTACGCTTATCTTGCCACCATCTCCACCGTGACGCCGCTGTTGACCACCAATCCCGGCGTGCCGGCGGTTCTCGGCCCGCTTGCCGCCGAATTTTCCGAAGCCACGGGGCTCAGCATCGAAACCGTGCTGATGACCCAGGTGATCGGTTTCACCAATGTCATCGTCCCTTATCAGGCGTCGCCGGTTGTCGTTGCCATGGCGATGGGCGGCGTGCGCCTCATCGATGGGGTCAAATTGTCGTTGGTCATCACCGTTTTGGGCGCGGTGGTATTCATCCCGTTGAATTACCTTTGGTGGCTTTCCCTCGGCATAATTTAAGGTCGGCAGTTTTAGCCGTTATAAAGCGCCGCTTTCTTTAAAACCCGCGATGTCGTCCGCCCCGTATCCCAGTTCCGCTAGAATTTCATCCGTATGTTCACCGATTGCCGGCGTTGCCGCCGCCAGGCGGCTTGGGGTGCGCGATAATTCCACTGGTTGGCCGGGCATGGTGAGCGTTCCCAAAGTTTTTGACTGAACATCCTGGGCGATGCCCAGATGCTTCACTTGCGGGTCTTCAAACGCCTGATCGATGGAATTGATCGGCCCGCACGGGATACCGGCTTCGTTCATATTCTTGATCCAATAGGCGACCGGCTTGGCCTTGGTAATTTCTTCGATCATGGCATGAACTTCTTGGCGCCGC
>JABMOP010000435.1 GCA_013204125.1 Rhodospirillales bacterium
GAAACGTCCCTTGGGGCTGCCAATGGCGCCGCGCCCTTTATGTGCCTGATCCGGCAATTGATCGACCATAGGAACCATATAAACAAAAATACAGAACATTACAAGAACATATTGCAGTTTGCGGCGCCTTGGGCCGGGGCTATAGTGCGGTCATGCTTAGTGTCATCATCCCGGCCTTAAATTCGGCGGATAGCTTAGGCGCGACGCTCCACTCAGTGTTTGAGGCCGGTTCGGGCGATCAAATTATCGTCGCCGATGGCGGCTCCACCGACGGAACCCGCATTATCGCCGAAGAATCCACTGCGCGCGTCGTTCATTCCGCGGCCGGGCGCGGCCAGCAAATGGCCGCCGGCGCCGCTGCCGCCGATGGCGACTGGTTGCTGTTTCTCCATGCCGATACGGTCTTGGAACAAGGATGGCGGGAACAGGTTTCCGCATTCATGGTAAAAGCCGGGGCCAGCTACGATGCCGGCGTATTTAAGTTTGCATTGGATGATCCGAGTGCGGCGGCACGGCGGCTGGAACGGCTTGTAGCATTTAGATGTAAATACCTTGCGCTTCCCTATGGTGATCAGGGCTTGCTTATTTCCCGCAGTTTTTACCAAGCCATCGGCGGCTTCGCACCGATACCGCTCTTTGAAGATGTCGACATAATCCGCCGCATCGGCCGGCCGCGGATTACCCTTTTGGATCGCCGCGCCATTACTTCGGCCAAACGCTACCGCAAACAAGGCTATATCATAAGGCCGCTTCTCAACCTTTTCTTTCTTGCCCTTTATTTCGCCGGCGTAGCGCCCGCGCAGATTGGGCGCCTCTATCGATGAAATTCAATGAAACTTGAAAAGCACCTTATTATTTTCGCCAAAACGCCAATGCTGGGGGGCGTCAAACGGCGTTTGGCCGCGGATATCGGTCAAGGGGCGGCGCTAAGTTTTTACCGTAGCAATCTGACCGAAATCGTGCGCCGATTAAGCCGCGATGAGCGCTGGCGGAGCGTTCTTAGCGTTAGCCCCGATATAAAGGCGATCAAGGGTTACCGCTGGCCCAAGGGCATTTCTACCATGTGCCAAGGCCGGGGCGACCTCGGCCGGCGCATGAACCGGGCGATCTCGGCCATGCCGCCCGGCCCGGTGGTTCTCATCGGCACCGATATTCCGGCGATCAAACCCCACCACATCAATAATGCGCTTCGACTATTGGGGGACAACGACGCCGTGTTCGGTCCATCAATAGACGGCGGATTCTGGCTGGTCGGGCTTCGCCGCCGGCCCCGAACTTTAGATATTTTCGAAAATGTACGCTGGTCCACGGAACACGCCCTAACCGATACACGCGCCAATTTGCCCGCGGGGTCGCGCATCCGGTTGCTCGAAGAATTGGCCGATGTTGACGATGGTCCAGCCTACTGGAAATGGCGCTCTAAATAACCATATACCATATGTATGAACCAATTAGACATTGCGGCGAATTCTACTCCAGCGCTTCTCTCGGCGCCCGCCTTCCCGGTCCTCGCTAAATTTGTCCGTAACAATTATCCGATGTATCACTTAACACAATGATCGAAATTTTATCACTTCTCCTTGCTGCGGTTGCGGCAACATTAATTTTCTCCCGCCTCGGCATGGGTTCCGTTTTAGGCTACCTGGCCGGCGGTATCGTAATCGGACCCAGCGGGCTTGGCTTGATTACCGATGCCGAGAATTTACGTCACATTGGCGAATTTGGGGTGGTCTTCCTTTTATTTCTGGTCGGCACCGAAATCAAGCCGCAGAGGCTTTGGGTCATGCGCCGGCTGGTATTTGGAACCGGTGGACTACAAGTCGTGGTCACCGGCATTATCCTCGCCGTGATCGCCTACCACGCGCTCGGCTTAAAGCTAGATGCTGCGATGGTCATCGGCTACGGCTTCGCCCTTTCGTCCACCGCATTTTGCGTCCAACTGCTCGCCGAGCGCAACCAATTGACCAGCCATTGGGGGCGCTCCAGCTTCGCCGTACTTTTGTTTCAAGACTTAGCCGTCGTGCCGTTGTTGGCGCTTGTCCCATTGCTGGCTGTGGGCCATCTGGGCTCGTCCGCGTCTATCGCTATCGCCGTCTTAGAAGCGCTTGGTATTTTTATTGGTATTCTTCTTGCCGGGCGCCATGCGATCGGCCCGCTTCTTCACCTCATCGCCAAAAGCCGCAGCAGCGACGCAATGGTTGCGGTCGCGCTGCTCTTGGTTCTGGGTTTCGGCTGGCTGACTGATTTGGCCGGTCTCTCGATGGCGATGGGTGCGTTTATTGCCGGCGTTTTGCTGGCGGATTCACAATACCGCCATCAAATTGAAGCCGATATTGTGCCGTTCCGTGGATTGCTGCTCGGTCTATTTTTCATGAGTGTCGGCATGAGCCTGTCGTTCAGCTCGGTCATCGAACACGCGGAAATCGTGATTTACGGCACAGCAATTCTCTTATCCGTAAAAGCGATATTGATAATATGTGCGGCGATTGCCATGAGAACGCCGATTGCAGTCGCCATCCGCACAGGATTTTTACTATCGCAAGCGGGGGAATTTAGCTTTGTGCTGTTCTCTCTGGCCGATGCACAAGGGCTATTGCCGGACGGTTTGATGGAACCGCTCGTCTCCATCGTTATACTCTCAATGGCGGCAACGCCGATCATGATGCGCCTTGGCGATAGGATCGGCACGCGGCTCAGCGCCACTCCCACCAATGCCCCCCCGATGCAGGAAATTGAAGCAGATCACCCGGTTCTCATCGCCGGTTTTGGCCGCGTCGGGGAGACTGTTACCTCGATGTTGGAAATGGCAGGCGTTCCCAGCGTTGCCATAGATATAGATGCCGACAATGTCGCCAAGGGCCGGCGCAACGGATTTACGGTCTATTACGGCGATGCCGGCCGGGCGGAAGTTTTGCGCGCCGTCGGCGCCGACCGCGCGCGATTGTTGGTTGTTACAATCGACGACCCGGCCTCAGCCGATAAAATGGTGCGCACCGTTCGGCTCCACTACCCAAATTTAGCCGTCCATGTCCGCGCCCATGATTGGGAAGCGGCCGACCGTTTCACATCCTTGGGCGCCCGCCACGCCATGCCGGAAACGGTTGAGGCGAGCCTCCGTATCGGCGCAGCGGCGCTGGAAGGCGCCGGCGTCGGCCCGGACGAAAGACGGGCGTTGTTTGAAAAATTAAGCGCCGATGATTTTGCTCACATGCGGGAACTCAACGCGCCCAATAGAATATAGGCCAACGCCAAATGTCAGCGGAATAGCGACCGGACAAAATATTTTAAGCCACCGCCTCGTTAAAAAATGCCACCGCCTTCTGCCAGGCATCTTCCGCCTGTTTTTCGCGATAATTTTTTTCATTGAGAAAATTTTGGAAAGCGTGCCCAGCGCCTTCATAACAGTGAAAACTGTAATCGATGCCGTGTTTGTTAAGCTCTTGTTCCAGCCGGTCAACATCTTCGGGCGACGGGTTTTGATCATCATTGCCGAAGAAACCGACCACCGGACAGGTGATGTCCTTAATCATATCGATAACAGTCGGGGCTTCGCGGCCCTTGGCCGTCATCACATTCCCACCCCAAAAATCGGCGACCGCTTTGAAGCCGCTGATTGAGCCCGCCGCCAGCAAGGCGACCCGCCCGCCCATGCAGTGCCCGCCAATAACCATGCGCGATAAATTACAATCGGCCAATCCGCCGATATGAGCGATCAGCGCTTCGGTGTCGCGCACCATTTCTTCGTCGGTCAGGCTCTGCATCGCATCGCGGCCCGCAGCATCCGGGCCCTACGGTGAAATAGATTGTGGGAAAATGCCGCATAGCCGTATTCCGCCATGCGTTCGAGCACGTTCTCGGTAAATCCATCCTGGCCGGGGGCGTGGCAACATTCGATATAAACCGGAGACGGCCGATCGCCTTCGGGTAAGGCGCTGAGCGTCATCATATCGCTACCGTCCACTGGCACTGTCTGGCGCTCGATCATTATATGATCCTCTCTCGGGTTCATTTTCTTAAGTCTAGACATCGGCTTATCGCCAAGCAATTGCAACCTTAGCCAATTTAGAAACAATCCGTCCTACGCCGAACACGGTAATTTTACTGAAACCACATGTTAATGAGTGGACCGGCTCTGGTCGCCGCGCCATAGTGCGCGTGAAAATTGGCGCTTGGTAAACAAATGAAGACTGAACGGAATGCCGCCAGGACAAATATTGGCCCTATAAAAAGCCAAAGGCAGATCCTTGGCTTGGCGCTGTTTTTAATGCTGACGAGCTTTCTGACATTCGCCGCGCCCAGTGCATCTGCGCAGCAATTGATGGCAAACGGGCTTCACGCGCAGCCCTGGATCAACAAATATTCTGAAACTGTGCTGCTGGACAGCCTTGCCGAAGCCAAAGCATCCGGAAAAGGGCTGGTGATCCTATTCGAGCAAAAGGGATGTGAATATTGCAAAGCGCTTCACGAAGAGAATTTCACCGTCAAAGAACTTACCAATTACCTAACCAAGCACTTTACCTTCATGCAGATCGATATCTGGAGTGATTGGAAAGTAATATTGCCGGACGGCAAGACCATGACGGAACAGGACTATGCCTCTTCGCTGGCGGTCCGTAATACGCCGACCACATTAATCATGGATAGCATCGGGCATGTTCAATTAAAATTGCCCGGCTTCGCCCCAGCGCCGGTATATCGGGCTGCATTCGAATATGTGGTTGAAGGCGGATCAAAAAGCGGTATGAGCTTGCTTCCCTGGATGCGGCAGCGGTTGAAGAAGAAGCAAGCCGAACAGGGAGGATAAGTGGGGCGGCTAGGTGGGCTTATTTTTCTTCAAGGCGCGGCATCAATTCAACAAAATTACACGGCATGAAGCGGTAATCCAGCTGGTGCACCAAAATGTCGTCCCAGCCATCGCGGCACGCGCTGGGCGAGCCGGGAAGTGCAAATAGATACGTGCCGCCGGCAACCCCTGCCGTTGCTCGGGACTGGATCGTCGAAGTACCAATTTTTTCGAAACTCAAAGCGCGGAATAGTTCACCAAACCCTGGTATTTCCTTTTCCCAAACCATGGCAAAAGCTTCGGGCGTCACATCGCGCCCAGTCACACCGGTGCCGCCGGTGGTAATGACCACATCGATTTCGGCGTTATCAATATATTCTTTGAGCTTGGTGGCAATTACATCGGCGTCGTCCGAAACAATTTCGCGCGCCGCAAGCACATGGCCGGCGCCATCAAGCCGGTCGGCCAGCATATCACCGGACTTATCATCTTCTAATGTGCGCGTATCGGATACTGTCAGCACCGCAATATTGACGGGCACAAATTCCCGGACGGATTTATTTGCCGCCATCTTCCGCCACCTCAAAGATTTGGGCCCGAGCCGTTGAATAGGACGGCCATTGGCCCCGTGCGACGGCGTCCAGCGACGTCAGCGGTTTTTTGAACCTGATCCGGTAAATCCAGTAATTGGCGAGCACCCGTTCGACAAATATGCGGGTTTCGCGTGACGGAATGCTTTCGATAAACTGTAACGGATCGTCGCCATGTTTGATCTTATTCAACCACTTATTGAGATTGCCGGGGCCTGCGTTCCAGGCCACCGCCATACGAAATAGATCCCCATCGACGCGCTCGTCTTTAAGTAAAATTTCAATATATTTTTGACCCAGGTCTATATTCACTTCGGGATCATACAACGTATTGCGTTTAGAATTGCGGAGCCGCCGGTCTTTGGCAACGAAGCTCGCCGTGCGCGGCATGATCTGCATTAGCCCGCGTGCGCCGGCATGGCTTTTCGCATTGGGGTTAAATCCCGATTCCTGGCGGATCAAGGCAAGTATTAATTCCCGGTCGATGACTTCGGCACCGCTCGTCGATAATTCCGGCGCAGGATAGGCGGTCGAATCGTATAGTACCGATCCTGAGTGGACCAACAAATTTCCCAGCCGCATGGCCAGCGAAGGCATTTCCGCGCGGTCCGCCAGCGCCAGCATGGCCCGTGCCAGATCAGGCGAGGTGCGGCCAAAAAGGTTTTTTAATTCACGTTCGGCGCGCCAGTCCTGACCCACCTGCAAAAGCATCACCGCACGCCTACCACCGGGCGCCTGAGCAAGTTCTTTTAAGGCATCTTTCGCCAACGGCGGCGGCGCCCAATCGAAATCGGTCGGTGTCCCCATCAGGCGGCGCGCCAATAGGCCGTAAAACGTCCTTGGATATTTGGACGCAACTTTAAGATATGTGTTGAAATTCTGCGGACGGCGAATTTTCAGGCTGGACCGCGCCGCCCAAAATGCCGCCGCCGAGATAAGCCAGGGTGACGAATATTCAGATTTCGATACCGCATCAAAATGACCCAGCGCGCGTTTAAATTTGCCAAGACGCCAAGACGCCAACGCCGCCGTCCAATGGGCGAGGGGCAGATATTTTCCGGAATTTTTGACCCCGCGCTCGGCCAATTCGAGCGCC
>JABMOP010000436.1 GCA_013204125.1 Rhodospirillales bacterium
ATCTCGACGTTATGTCCGATTTGGCAAAGATTATCAATCTTGGTTCCGCTGCGGATGATGGTGTCGGGCCCTGAACCTCTGTCGATGGCTGTGTTTGAGCCGATTTCAACGTTATCTTCAATTATAACGCTGCCAAGCTGCGGCACTTTTTTATGTTCCGGGTGCCCCGGGGCAAAGCCGAATCCATCTTGTCCAATCGCGGCGCCGGGGTGAATGATAACGTTATTTCCGATTGTGCAGTGACTCAAAGTGCTGTTTGCGCCGATAGAACAATTGTCGCCGATATACACGCCCCGTGCGATGACGGCATTTGCACCAATAATGCTTCCGCTTCCGATTTTACAATTTTCGCCGACGACGGAGCCTCTTTGAAAGTTCACTCCGGCGCCGATTTCAGCGCTATCGGCGCAAGCGTCAATTAGGTTTGTCGAAGCGGCATGGGCCTCTCGCGGATAATACATTTGCGCAATCACGGCATAGGCGCCGTAGGGATCATCAGTGATGAGAAGGGCTGCGCCGGATGGTGCTTGGTCAGTCAAATCCGGGCGCAATAAAATGGCACCGGCGTTCGATGTCCTGAACTCATCAAGATATTTTCGGTTGTCGATGAAGCTTACTTCTTCGGCGCCCGCCGTTTGCAGGGGGCGAACATCGAAATATTGGCTTTTTGATTGAGGCAGGCCACCAATTTTCGCACCCGCCGCCTCTGCCAATACTTCAAGATCGAACGGTCCCGCTCTGTCAAAAAAACGGGTATCCGCCATGTTTTATTTTCCGGCGTTTTTCGGTTTTTCGGGCTTATCGGGCAGCTTATAGCTCGGAACATTTTTGTTCAATTGCTGCAAAACCACCGGTGTAATGTCTAGAATTTTTGCCACAACCAATACCTCGCGTTTCTTAAGGATTAGAGTGAAGTTGTGTTTTTTCGTGATTTCCATCAAAGCCTTATTGAGTTCTTTTTTAAAGTCGTTATTGGTCAAGTTGCGGATATGGTTGAATTCTTGATTACGTTCTTGGACTTTGCGCTGGAGGGTACGTTCCTTCTCCCGAAATTTGATGACTTCTGCCTGAAAGGCTTCAGGCGACAAAATCACGCGTTGTTTTTGCAATTCCTCGTTCGTATTACGAAGTTTGACTTCTTCAGCTTTAATTTCTTCTCTAAATATATTTCTCTTTTTGTCGATTTGTCTGGCGATATCAATCGTCATTTTGGATTTTTGGGTAATTTGAACGATATCAACTACGCCGAGCCTGAATTGAGCAGATTTCTCCTGCGCCGAAGCCGGGCCGGGCGGTGAAATCAACGCTGCGATCAAGGCGATGACGATGGTGGTAGTTCGCATGACTGACATTGGTTAGAACCTCGTTCCAAAATTTAATCGTAAGGTTTCCTTTTCGTCCAGACTTTCGTCCAGAATGGCATATCCAAAATCAATATTGACCGGGCCGAAGGGGGAAACCCAGCCAAAACCACCACCAGCGGATAATCGGATGGCGCCGGAATCAAAAACATTAGAATTGGATGGGTTCACGGAGCCTAGACTACCCATATCCGTGAATAAGCGACCGGACAATCCTAATTCATCAGGCAAACCCAACGGAAATTTCAGCTGTAAGCTGCCGTTATATATCCATTCGCCGCCAAGAGAATCCTTAGTCACTTTATCACGCGGACCGGCGCCGGCGCTGGCAAAACCACGCAAAGTTTCGCCGCCGAGAAAAAAACGATCTGAAATATTTACATCTTCACCTAAACCGAAAATATACCCGACGCGGCCATTAACTGAAAATACCCAGTTTTTTAGCGGCGAATAGTATTGGGCGGCGCTTAGCGAGTTGCGTAAAAAATGAACGGTTCCACCGATGCCCGCCAAATCATTACTCATCCGGGCGACAAAGCCCTCTGTTGGGTTAATGCGGCTATCTCGGAGATCGTATTCGAGAACATGGCCTACCTTGGAAATATATTTCTGCCCTGTTTGATCTTTGATCAAGGTGGAGGCGTTGGACGCAACATTTTCGATTTGGCTAAATTCGAAGGAATATTGGAGGTTTTGCCTTAGATCATCACTCAAAGGGTAAGCAAGGCGGAGCGACGTACCGGTTTTGCGCGAATCATACGATCGGGTGTCTTGAAGATTGCTACGGGTATGAAATACATCAATTCCACCAGACACTTCGCGGTCCAGGAAGTAAGGTTCTGCAAAGCCTAAATTGAACGTGGTTTTTTCCGCAGCTATGGACGTGTTCAACG
>JABMOP010000437.1 GCA_013204125.1 Rhodospirillales bacterium
GCACTCACCCACTGCGAGCAAATTTCGTAGGCTTCTTTTTGGGCATCGTTCGGGATGCCACAAATGAAAGTGCGGTAATAACAGGTATGATAGCCATTGAAGGAATGCATGATATCCAGATAGACCATGTCGCCGGGCTGGATGATGCGGTCGGAAAAAGTGTGCGAATGGGGCGCGCCGCGGGGGCCGGCAACCGAGTTCACGCATTCCACCCGTTCCGATCCCATGCCGTAAAGCTTTTCGTTGGCGACGGCGACCAGGTCGCTTTCGCGGGCACCGGGGCGAATGGCCTTGGCGATATCCAAATAAGTGGCATCGACCATGGCGGCAGCCTGTTTCAATAACTCGATCTCTTCTTCGGTCTTGATTTCGCGCGCGTCCATCAAGGCTTGTTGGCCGTCAACCACCTCGACGCCTTCGGCTTCTAGCGCGCGCAGCATCGGCAATTCCATAACATCAATGCCAAGCGGCTTCTTATCGATGCCAAGATCGATCATCTTTTCCTTGATCTGTTTGGCGAATATATTCTGGATGCCGTGTTCCGGCGGCAAAGCGCCCTGCATGGTCGAGACCGGCGCATCGACCCGGTTGCCGAGCCAAGGAGAGCTTTTGCGCTTCGCCGGTGGCGCCGGGTCCCACAGGAACGGCGCTGAATCGCTCGGGCAGAGGCAATAGCGGTCGAACTTATCGCGGCCCCATTCACCGATATGGGTGCTGGTGATATAACGGATATTGTCAAAGTTGAAGCACAAAAAAGCGCCAAAACCGGCATCTTTGACTGCCTGTTGCGCGCGTTCCATGCGGTCGATTTGCAGTTTTCTGAAATCTACACCGGCTTCCCAGTCGGTTCCCATGGTGCCCCAGGTAGCGGTAGCGTGCGGCCGATTATAATGCATTTATCTCTCCTCCGAACTTTGAAACCCACAGTAAAGCGGTTATTCAATATTGGTTAAAATCGGTTTCGCCCATTGTTGCGATTCGGGGCCGATTAATAAAGCATATTTTCCCATCGCCAATTCAGCTTTAGTTTGATAATGCTAAACGAAATCCAAGGCGGGTACAGGCCCGATCCATAACCGGTTTCAGGCTGGGGAGTATGTTTGTTGGCAAAAAATGCAAAATCCAAGACGCCGAAAAAGGCAAAAGCGTCCAAATCCGCCGCGCAAGATCGGCTGAACGACGATATCGGCGAAGATAACCGCCTTAAAATGTGGCAATTGCAACTCGAAGTGCGGCATCTTGAAACGCGCGCCCATGATCTGTTCCTGCAAAACCTTGTGAAGGGCACCAGCCATCTGTCGGTTGGCCAAGAAGCCATCGCCGCCGGGTTCGGCACTGCCATGCGCAAAGGCGATTTCACATTTTGCACCTACCGCGGCCACGCCCATACCATGGTGCGCGGCGCGCCGATGGATGCTGTTTTGGGTGAATTGATGGGCCGCGAATGCGGATTGCTCAACGGCAAGGGCGGCTCCATGCACCTGACCAGCGTCGAACATGGCGCCATGGGCTCCTACGCCATCATCGGCGCCCATTTGCCGATTGCCGTTGGCGCCGCGTGGTCGGCGCAATATCAAGGCACCGGCGCGGTGGCGGTCTGCTTCTTCGGCGACGGCACAACCAATATCGGCGCCTTCCACGAAGCCTTGAACATGGCCGCCGTATGGAACTTGCCGGTGGTCTTCGTCTGCGAAAACAATCTTTACATGGAATATACGCCGATTGGCGATGTGACGGCGGTCGAACACCCTGCCGCCGACCGGGCTTCGGCCTATGGTTTGCCGTCGATCATCGTCGATGGAAATGACGCCGACGCGGTTTACCGGGTGGCGTTCGAAGCCATCGAAATGGCGCGCGCCGGCAAAGGCCCATCACTGATCGAAGCCAAAACTTACCGTCATTTTGGCCATTCGCGCGCCGATCCCGGCACCTACCGGCCAAAAGAAGAGGTCGCAGCCTGGATGAAACGGGACCCGATCCCGATGTACCGCAAGCGGCTGTTGGATTTCGGCGTGACCGAAAAAGTCGTTAGCGGTATCGAAGATGCGGTTATGAAGGCCGTCGATGATGCGACGGAAACCGCTAAGGCATCTCCGCCGCCGCCGTTGGAACTTCGCGATACTCAAGTCTGGGCGGATGGAGGCTCGTCATGGCGGAATTAACCTACCGCGAAGCCGTTTCCGCAGCCATTGCCCAGGAAATGCGGCTCGATGAAAAGGTCGTCTTTTTAGGCGAAGACGTGGCCGCTGCCGGCGGTGTTTTTAAAACCACGGTCGGGCTTTTGGATGAATTTGGCCCGGTGCGCGTCAGGGATACGCCGATCTCCGAACAAGCCATTTTGGGCGCCGCCATGGGCGCGGCGATGACCGGGCTTAAGCCCATTGCCGAAATCATGTTTTCCGATTTTTTCGCCGTTTGCTGGGATATCATTGCAAACCAGATTGCCAAATCCCGCTACATGACCAACGGCCAAGTTAAAGTGCCGCTGGTGATCCGGACGGCCAACGGCGGCGGCGTGCGTTTCGGCGCGCAACATTCGCAAAGCGTCGAAAACTGGGCGATGATGATCCCAGGTCTAAAAGTGGTCGCGCCTTCGACGCCTGCCGATGTGAAGGGACTTTTGGCAGCGGCCATCCGCGATCCGGACCCGGTGATTTTTTTCGAACAGAAATCCCTTTATGGGAATAAGGGCGAGGTGCCGGACGGCGAATATGTGGACGAAATCGGCACTGCAAAAATTGTCCGGCCGGGCGACGATGTGACCATATTGGCGCTCGCCGCCATGGTGCCACGTTCGATCAAAGCTGCCGAAATATTGGCTGCCGAAGACGGCATTTCGGCCAATGTGATCGATGTCAGAAGCCTGGTGCCTTTGGATACCAAAACCATTTTGTCCGAAGTTTCGAGAACCTCACGCGTTGTCACGGTCGAAGAAAACCCCCGGCTTTGCGGTTGGGGCGCCGAATTGGCTTCGATCATCGCCGAAGAATGCTTCTACGATCTCGACATGCCGATTGTCCGCATAACCTCGCCGCATATACCGCTGCCGGCGGCGGATGAATTGGAAGATCAGACCATTCCGTCCGTCGAGCGCATCGTCGAGACCATCCGGCGGGAGGTCGATTGATGGATATCATCATGCCGCAATTGGGGGAAACGGTGTCCGAAGGGACGCTCACCGTTTGGCACAAGAAAGAAGGCGATACGGTCACCGCCGACGAAGTTCTGTTCGAAATCGGCACCGATAAAGTGGAAATGGAAATCCCGGCGCCGGCGTCTGGGATTTTATTAGAAATCCGCGTCGAAGAAGGCGCAACCGTCGATGTCGGCACCGTTTTAGCCGTGATCGATGACGGCAAGGGAAGCGCCATCGCCGCCCCCGCTAAAGAAAAATCCGCGCTCGCCAAAGAGGCCGCAGGCCCTAAA
>JABMOP010000438.1 GCA_013204125.1 Rhodospirillales bacterium
CCCGTCCTGATCGCCTGGCTTTGTCTCCTTACCTGTATTTTTCTTATCTGTCCCTTTTTTAGCCGCCGCGACATTTTTATTATCCGGCTTGGGCGCCGCATTTTTTTTAGGATCTGTCTCTTTGGTATTTGCCGGAGGTTGTTGGGCACCGACTTTAGCTACCGGTAACCCTGCCATCCCATCATTGAAGCTATCCTTGATATCCCCAATTTTGACAGACAACATCAGTGCTGCCACAAACATCGTAATCGGCAATACTCTGATTCTAATAAATAATTTTCTCATTGTCGCCTGTAATCAACTTTATCTGACTGCCCGTAGGGCCTTGAGAAGTTCACGTTCTTCATTGGATCTAACTGGCTCTTCGTCCGCAGCCATTTCACCGGCCTCGACGCGCGATTGCCGGCTTGAGTTCTGTTCTCCGGAACGAACGGCACCCTCTAGCCGGTCCGCAGTGCGTTCACCCCGCTCAAGAAGATATTCCAGATCGCCGCGCACATGCGCGGCCTTGGAAATTGCATCCTGAAGCATGACAACGGCGTTCTCGGTTGCCGATTTTAGCTGCGCTACGCCTGATTCGGCACGCGACGTCGCCGTATTAAAACTTGCCGCCAGATGCTCCAAGTTTTTTTGATCTTTACGAAGCGCAACAATCCGCCGGTTGAGAACGAAGCCATAGCCGATGGCCAGCACAAGCAGAATAATTAAAAATATATCAATTGCCATCGTCACTTTTTGGATAGCTCCTTGGAAATTCTATTTTGGATTCGTACTGCCATGTTATCGCCTTTACGCCCCATGCTTCCACTAAACATTGGCATTTCGCCGCACATAATCTGGACGGAGGAATCTTTAGTAGCACTCAAGGGGATCTGCGATCCGACTTTTAGCTCGAATATATCGCCGAGCGTCATCATTTGCTGATCCAATACCGCGATTAAATCCACGTCTGTTTTCCATAATTCCTCGGCCAAGTGAGTTTCCCATATGGAATCTCGGCCAAATTTTTCACCCATGAACATCTGCAACAGAAGTTCACGAACCGGCTCCAACGTGGCGTAAGGTATAAGGAGTTCCAACCGGCCGCCGCGATCTTCCATATCAATTCGCAGCTTAGCCACGATGGCTGCATTCGAAGGCCGGGAAATCGTTGCGAAGCGCGGGTTTGTTTCAAGACGTTCGAACCTGAATGTAACCGGGCTGAGAGGATCGAACGCGGCGCTTAAATCAGCCAAAACCACATGCACCATGCGTTCTACTAGATTTCGTTCAATCGTCGTATAGGGCCTGCCTTCGATCCGCATAGCCGCGGTTCCCCGGCGGCCGCCTAAAAGGACATCAACGGTCGAATAAATTAGCGAGCTATCGACCGTGAGCAGGCCAAAATTATCCCATTCTTCAGCTTTGAACACGCCGAGCATGGCGGGCAGAGGAATGGAATTCAAATAATCGCCGAATCGAAGACTGGTAATATTATCCAGCGAAACTTCCACATTGTCGGATGTGAAATTCCGAAGCGATGTCGACATCATACGCACCAATCTGTCGAACACGACCTCGAGCATGGGTAAGCGTTCGTATGACACAAGCGCAGAGTTGAGGATCGCCTGGATTCCGGATCTGTCGCCGACTTCTTCTTGCTCGTCGTCGAATCCCAGAAGACTATCAATTTCGTCCTGATTTAGAACGCGGGTGGTTTCGCGCCCGGACCCGCCGCCAGATGAAGAACCGCCGTCGCCAGCGCTGTCCTCGCCAGCGCCGACCATAGCTTCCCATTCGGCGGCTAGATCGTCTTGATCGTCACCGTCTTCGCCGTCGCCAGCGTCCGCACCGGTGCCTTCACCGGCGGCCTCGGCTTCCCATTCGGCCGCCATCGCATCCTGATCTATTTCTTCGTCACCCGGAGGAACCGTCATTTTTCTTAAGTCCCTACTGCTACCACCAAAAGCTTTGTTATTTATAGTTCAAAATTCATTAAGATTTACTGCACGAGCATCTCCTTAAATAAGACCGCATTCACTTTCGCGGGATGCGCGGCCACCTTGACACGCGCAAGCAATTCTTCGCGAAGGCGATACATCCCCGCCGAACCCTTTAAATCATCAATTCGCAATTCCCTCAAATACACCTGAAACTTGTCGACAATTCGCGGCATGGTTGCTTGAAGCTTAGATATGTCATCTGAACTCTGGACCTCTAAACTCACTTTAATCTTTAAAAAGACCGGCTTTCTTCCGCCGGTGTTAAGCGTAACAATCATTTCGGGAAGAGCATAAAATACGCCGCCGCCGACCTCTTCTTTCTCTGCCGCGCCGTCTTTTCCTTCGCCCCCGCTTCCAGATGACGTCTCAGCTCCGCCGAATAGCGGATCAAGGAGTCCGGTGAAAAATACCGCGGCTGCCGCACCAATAAGAAGCAGCACAACCAATCCAATGATTATGAGCAGCTTCTTATTACTGCCTCTAGATCCTTCCCCTTCGTCATCGTTTTCCTCGCCGTCGCTCTCTTCGTCGACGGCGCTGTCTTCTTCTTCAAATTCGTCGTCGGCCATATTTTAATCCAGTTGAACGATGCCTCGGGCGGGCCCTTAAAGACATTCGACACTCAAGAACATAGTTTCCGTTCGTTAAAAATCTATTGAGGTATAAACCCGCAAATCCTGGTGCCCCATCCGAAAATTTTAAGTACACCACAATCATACCAAAGGCCATGCCAAGCGGGCAATAAATGC
>JABMOP010000439.1 GCA_013204125.1 Rhodospirillales bacterium
ACTTAAGGTCCTGCCTTAAGGGGCGGCGACTTCTGCTTTCAATTCTGCCGCCAGTAGTTTGAGGACACTGCGGGCCGCGCTGCCGGCAAAATTTTCGACGTCCGGTTCCATAGCGAGGGTCAATTTACCGCCGCTCAGTTTCAGCGTCGAGCGCGGCAATAAGCCCGGCACACCGCCGGAAAATACATGGGCCAGTCGCAATGCCAAGCCTAAGACAACTGCGCGCATTTTCTCTTCCGTGGATATAAGCGGAAGAACTTTTTTTACCTCGTATTGTTTTAGTGCGCCGCCGTAACGGATGAAAATGGCAAGCGCCAGCATCACTCTGTCCGGGTGCGAAATGCCGGCGACGGGGAATCTCAAAACCCGTATGAAGGCATGCAGGGCGCGGTAGTCCGGATGTTCTGTCCAACCGACATCGCTTAAAAGAGAGGCCGCCATGCAGATGCGGGCTTCGGGCTGGGCGGCGCCCGCGAATATCGGCCGAATCCAGTTATTAATTTCTTCGCCGTGAACCGCAAACCGGCCACCGCGGCGGGCAAAACCTTCACACGCCGCAATCAGCGGGTCCTGGCTTTTGAGGTCTGTGCCAAGGCTTTCGAAAAACAACCCCTCGCGGAGGCCATAACCGGAAACAACCACGGCGTCCGGCTTGGTAATATTTATAAGCCGGTCCAACGTCAAAGCTGCAAACGGCAATGTGTCCGTTCTTTTTTTCGATATTCCCTCCACGCGCTTCAATGCATACGGGCTGGATTTAATAACGAACTCGCACAAATCCAATGCCTCCGAAGGATTGATGGTCAAATTATCGAGCACATGCAACGGATAGTCGGTTTGTTCGATGAATATGCGCCCGATTGACCGCAACGCGCCGCCGACGGCGAAAAAATGCCGGCCCGCCTGATTTTCAAAGAAGTCATCGGCGTGCAATAAGGTATCGACCAGATTTCCGGCGGCGTTGGTGTCGCCGCCGGCATCTTCCGAGAGCCGCAAATGCCCCAAAGGATAGGTTGCGCTTTTCCCGAATCGGCCTCGATCCAGCGTCACTAAATCTAAACTACCGCCGCCAAGATCGCCGAGCAGACCATAGGCACCTGGCATGCCGCCCAATATGCCCGCGGCGCTCAGGCGCGCCTCTTCCTCACCGCTCAAAATTTCGACTGGATAGCCGAAGCGCCGTGTCACTTCTTTGGCAAATTCCGGGCCATCCGCCGCTTCGCGAACGGCAGCCGTTGCCACCATCTTGAAGCGTTCAACAGGTATTTCGCGCGCGATCGCGGTAAAACGGTCCAGCGTTTCGAACGCCAATTGGACACCTTCGGGATCGAGCCGCCCGGATTGCCCGATGCCGCGGCCCAACCGGCAAGCCACGCGCTCGTTGAAGATTGGAACGGGAAGCCGGGCCGGCGCATCAAAGACCACCAACCGCACGGTGTTGGACCCGATATCAACAATGCCAATGCGGCCGTTAGGCGTGTCCGCAGCCTGGCCTGGCGGCGGGGCGTCTGAACGCAGTGGGGATACATTCGATGTCATTAAGGGAGCCCCCTTACCCGCGGTCCGATACCAGCCGCGGCATTGCCGGGCGGTGATTTTTGATGGCGCTTCCACGGCCTGAGAGGCTGGGGTTGGTCATAAAATAATCATGGGCGCTGAAATCTGAGGTGTCTTCATGCAAGCGCCGATAACTGCCATCCATATCCATGATCCAACTCTGGCCGATATCCGATAAATTGGCCACCATGACCTGTTCTAAAACTTGTTCATGCACGGTCGGATTTTCAATTGGAATCATAACTTCGACGCGCCAATTCAGGTTTCTCGGCATCCAATCGGCAGACGATATATATATCTTCGCGGCGCTGGACGGCAATTCGGCACCATTGCCGAAAACGACAACTCGGGAATGCTCCAAGAACCGCCCAATAATGCTTTTGACATTGATGTTCTCAGATAAGTTTGGAACACCCGGCCGTAGGCAACAAATGCCGCGCACCACCAATTCGATATGCACACCGGCGCCGGACGCCCGGTAAAGCGCATCGATAATTTCCGGGTCCACCAGTGCATTCAATTTCGCCCATATCGTTGCCGGACGGCCTGCCTCTGCATGAGCGATTTCGGCGTCTATGAGTTCGACCAACTTCTCTCTGAGGCCAAGCGGGGAGACGACCAATTTCGCAAGGCCCTGCGGCTCGGTATAGCCGGTCATGAAATTGAAAATCGCCGCGGCGTCGTGGCAAAGTACCGGGTCGCACGTAAAAAACGATAAATCGGTGTAACTTTTGGCCGTTACCGGATGATAATTGCCGGTTCCGAAATGTGCGTAAGAGCGTAATTCGCTGCCTTCGCGGCGCACCACCAATGAAATTTTTGCGTGGGTTTTCTTATCCAAAAACCCAAACACGACATTGGCGCCGGCCCGTTCCAAATCACGCGCCCAACGAATATTCGCTTCTTCGTCGAACCGCGCCTTCAACTCAACCATCGCCGTGACCGATTTCCCCGCTTCTGCCGCTTCGATTAGGGCGGCGA
>JABMOP010000440.1 GCA_013204125.1 Rhodospirillales bacterium
GGCTTATAGATACGACCTTGCCAGCAAGCCCATTAAACCGAGCCGCATCTCTGGAAGCCAATTTAACAATTACATTCTGGCCGTTTTTTACATATCCGATATCCGCAGTTGCTAATTTTGCTTCAACGACAAGCCTGTCATCCTCCGGCACGAGATCAACAACAGGCTCTCCTGCCTTAACAACGCCACCAATCGTCGCGACATATAATGTTTTAACAATGCCTCCTACTGGAGCGCGGAGGATGGTGCGATTTAAACTGTCCCTAAATTTTTCCATCCTCTGACTAAGCTCAGTGAATGTCTGTCGAGCCTGATCGAGTTCTTTCTGATTTTCATCATTGAAGATATCCTGGATAGTAATCAGGCTGGCACGCGCTTCATCAAGTGCCGCCTCTGCGCCGGCTAAAACCGCCCGATCTTCCTCAATGCTGCCCTTGAGGTGGCCCTCTTCTTTCAACAGATCTAAATGTTTATATCGGTTGGTTAAATTTCCCTCCATTAACCGCACACTGATCGCAACTTGCTCCTGGAGCAACTCTAATCCCGCCCGATTATTTCGAATGCGAATTTGAACTTCGGAAACTGCTTGGCGGCGTTGTAATATTGTTTTTCGTTGTTTCGACAACTCACTTAGAAGTCGACGGCGTTGAATATTACCGCGTTGAATGGATTGCCGCACAAGATCCGGATGTTTAGTTCTCATTTTTGAACTATATTTTGGGCCATCTTGAAATGAAACCAAGCCTTTTAGGCGCGCTATTTCAATTTCCAAACCGGCCAGTCGCACCTCTAGTTCTTTGACATCCGCGCTTGAAGCGGTTGGTGCAAGAACAACCAATATCTGGCCTTGTTTTACATTCTCACCTTCCCGCACCAAAATTTTGCTTACGATCCCACCTTCTAAATGTTGGATTTTTTTTACCTGCGATGACGGAACCACCTCGCCTGTAGCCATACTGACAATATCAAGCGGACTTATTGACGCCCAAATGATGAATGTAACAGTTACAAATGCGCTGAAAAAATAGGCAAAATGTGGGAGCATAAACAGGTTTTTTGGACGCATATTTTGATCCGGTGATGTCGGCTCATAATCCAAGGCATTTTCTGGGATTGCTGGATTTTCCAGTGCCGTTTCTATGTCACTACTCACCGGGTACCTGCGTTACTTGAGTGCCGTTTTGAACATTATTTTGGGCATTATTTTGAGAGGGCGAACCAGCGGCAACGCCCGGATTAACTGACACCTTGGGAATAGGTTTACTATCTAAATCCAGAACAATGTGTTTTCCTTGAACAATATTTGGATCATGGGACATAACAATAATGGATCGTCCCTCTTTGGCTAAAGTGCTTAGAACTGTATGGACAACTCTAATTCCCTCAGCATCAAAGCTTTCTGTTGGCTCGTCAAAGACCACAATCTTTCCATCTGTCATCAGCGCCCTGGCTAAAGCCATCCGCCGCCTGATACCTTCCGATAGCCGCCAACCATTATCTATTACCGGCGTTTCGATACCGGCTTCACTTTCATCAATGAACCGACGCAACCCAACAATATTTATGATCTGATTAAGGCGGTCACCGCCGGCATTGGGATTATTAATTAATATATTTTCCGCAATGGTCCCCCCGATTAGGGCTGGCTCTTGTGGCAAATAAATCACCTGCTTGCGCCACCACTCTGCTGCTGCTTGTTGAATATCCAATCCGTCCGCAAGTATATTTCCGCGTGTTGGCTCCAACAGGCCAACCATCAATCGCGCCATAGTCGTCTTACCGGCGCCATTGCTCCCAGTGACAACCAAAACCGATCCGGATTCCAGCTTAATGTTTACGCCTTCGAATAAGGGATTGTTGCTACCGTGATAGTTGAAGGAGACATCGCGAAACTCAATACCTCCTGAGTAATTACTCAGCGCGGAACCGCGCTCTTTTTCAAGTGGCAATTTGGAAAATTCATTTATCAAATTCAAGGCCTGGCGGGCCTTAGCAAAGGTCGAACCCAATTGTGAAAAGCGTGATATGGGTTGCAAGGCCCGGGCGCTCAATAGGTTGACACCCACCATCGCACCAACACTCATATCACCTGAAACAACCATTAACCCTGCCACCACAATTACCGCAACACTCATCAATGCAGTCGAACTTTGGGTCAGGGACTGAACCAAGCCTTGCCGTAGCGCCAGTTGTCGGCGCAACCAAAGCAAATGCGTGATCTGGCCACCCCAAGACCCACGCAAGGAAATTCCAGCATTAAAAGCACGTACGGTCTCGGCTTCTCTAATCGCCGTTCCCAATAACGCGCTATTTGCACTGGACGCGTTGGTCACTTCAGTTGTTTTTGCGTTCATGCTGGCCGCACCAAGGATGCCGCCGAAAAAAACAACAATTATAAAACTGAGCACAATACCAGCGACGGCGGGCACCATGAGATACAACACAAATACGAATAAAAGCGCGAATGGGACATCAAGAACGACGGTGATATTTGTCGCATTATACGCTTGTTCTATCGCCTGCTGGCCGTTCAATATCTCGCGTCTCGTATCTGGCGGCACACGCTCTAAGGCAGATAATCTAGAGCGAACTAAAGTGTCGTATCCACCAATTGCATGCTCTTCGTCCTTATTCAAACTCACAACTTGAGCCAGATGCATGCGCGCCTGGCGAAATACAAGTTCTAGGACAATCGCGATTAGGACACCACCGGTCAGCGTTATCAGTGTCGCATCTACACCTTGTGAGACATATCGATTGAGGACCTGCATGACGAATAATGGACTGGCCAGTGCGAGTATATTGATGAACAGCGAAGCTGTTACCAGTTCGAACGCAACTGTAGGATTAGACACCAGCCTAGCCCAAAATTCCCTCATTTCCGAGCGCCCTCAAAACCAATAAGTAATTACAATAACACATTTTTTTGAAGCTTTGTAACCCAGTTATGATGCTGTCCGATTTCCGGGGAGCAGCTCGTAGAGTGCTTCCAAGCGCAGAACCTGCACTCATTCAGTTGGGGGGGGGCGATACAAAGTTCGGGAGAATTTCTTATACAGTCGTATGAAGATCGGTCTGATCGAGAACACCACCATCCATGATCGTAACTTGAATTTCCTGGTCAGTTATCGCATCGCCATCGGTATCAATCTCCAACATCTTTGTATTCGAATTGATCGAAGTAAACATGGCCTGGGTGTTTCCGAAACTTTCACCAAAGGCGGTGTCATCTTCATACATCGTGAACGTTCCCGAGACGAGGGCAGAAATATCAATTATGTCTATCCCTCCTGTACCGTTACCGCCGGCTTCAAAATCGAGGATCATATCCAAACTGGCGGCGGTTGAATCACCCGATTGGTAAATAAAGTGATCACTGCCACTCCCACCTGATAGTTCATCCGCCCCCAGGCCGCCGGTAATATCATCATTACCGTCGTCACCAAACAGGAAGTTGACACCCGCATCACCAGTCAACGTGTCGGCTTGAAGCGTACCC
>JABMOP010000441.1 GCA_013204125.1 Rhodospirillales bacterium
CATCGGCGGTTTCGGCAACTGGTTCGTGCCGCTGATGATCGGCGCGCCCGATATGGCTTTCCCGCGCATGAATAATATCTCCTTCTGGCTGTTGGTGGCGTCGCTTTTGCTGCTCGTTACATCGATATTTATCGGCGGCGGGGTCGGCACCGGCTGGACCGTCTATCCGCCATTGTCGAACGCCGTATACCATCCCGGCGCGGCGGTCGATTTTGGTATTCTCGCCTTGCATCTGGCGGGCGCGTCCTCGGTTCTCGGCGCCATCAATTTCATCACGACGATCCTCAATATGCGGGCGCCCGGTATGACCCTGCACCGCATGCCGTTGTTCGTATGGTCGATCCTGGTCACCGCGTTCATTCTATTATTGGCGATACCGGTCCTTGCCGGCGCGCTGACGATGCTGTTGACCGACCGCAATTTCGGCACGGCATTTTTCGATCCGGGCGCCGGCGGCGATCCCATATTCTGGCAGCACCTGTTCTGGTTCTTTGGCCATCCGGAAGTCTACATCATGATCCTTCCAGCGTTCGGCGTGATCAGCCAGGTCGTATCCACTTTTTCGAAAAAGCCGATCTTCGGTTATTTGGGCATGGCTTATGCCATGGCGGCGATCGGCTTTGTCGGCTTAATCGTCTGGGCGCACCATATGTACACGGTCGGTCTTAACGTCGAATCGCGGGCTTATTTCGTCATTGCCACGATGGTCATCGCGGTGCCGACGGGCGTTAAAATATTCAGTTGGCTGGCGACCATGTGGGGCGGCTCCATCGAATTTAAAACGCCGATGCTGTACGCCATGGGTTTCATTTTTCTATTCGTCGCCGGCGGGGTCACTGGTGTTACCTTGGCCAATGCCGGCGTCAGCCAGTCTTTTCACGACACCTATTTCGTTGTGGCGCATTTCCATTACGTTCTGTCGGTTGCCGCAGTCTTCGCCATTTTTGCCGGCTTTTATTACTGGCTCGGCAAAATGTCTGGGCGGCAATATTCGGAAAGCCTCGGCAGGGTTCAGTTTTGGCTGACCTTCATCGGCGCCAATGTCTTGTTTTTCCCTCAACATTTTCTCGGCATGGCGGGAATGCCACGGCGAATACCCGACTATCCGGATGCCTTCGCCGGCTGGAATATGGTCAGTTCCATCGGCGCATTGATAACTCTGCTGGGCGCGTTGTTGTTCTTTTGGATTCTCATTCGGACGCTGACTTCCGGCGCAAAGGCCGAAGCCAATCCATGGGGCGTCGGCGCAACGACTTTGGAATGGACTGTCGCTTCGCCGGCGCCGTTCCACACCCATGAAATTCTGCCCGATGTCGGCGCGCGGCAACCGGCCGAGTAGGCGGAGGTGATGAGAGTATCCAAATGAGCGAATTTAAGAATTCAACGGCCAAGCAGAAAATGGCGCCTCGGCAGCAACGGTCCCGGGGCCGTGTCGGCCTGACTGTCTTATCGCTGGTTGCCGTTGTCGCCGGCATGGGCGGTTTGGCCTTCGCGTCGCAGTCTCTTTATCAGGCGTTCTGCGCCGTCACCGGATTTGGCGGCACGACGCGGGTGGCCCAGAACATGGATAAAGTGGCGCCGGTCGATCAATTCGTTACCGTTCGTTTTGACGCCAATACCAACCGCGGCCTGCCCTGGAAATTCCGCCCGGTGCAAAGGGAAATCAAGGTTCGTTACGGCGAGCAGGCGTTGGCATTTTTCGAAGCCACAAATTTTTCCGATAAGGCCATCGTCGGCACGGCGAGCTTCAACGTTACCCCGTTTAAGACCGCAACCTATTTCAACAAAATTCAATGCTTTTGTTTCACCGAGCAGGTTTTGCGAGCGGGCGAAACCCAACAGATGCCGGTGACGTTTTTTGTCGACCCGGAGATATTGAAGGACGCCTACGCTAGCAAAGAAAAGACGATCACGCTGTCGTACACTTTTTTTGCGGACGAAAATCAAAGTGCGGCGCGTGAAGTACATAAAGTTCAAACGAACCCGGACCATATTCCAGGCAAAAATGGATGAGCAGGCCGGCATTTCAATATCCGATGCCGGAGACCGATTATATGGATAATTTTACGGCCATTGTTGAGGAATTTTAGATATGGCGAGCGAAGCGACTAAAACACATCCGTGGCATATGGTTGAGCCCAGCCCGTGGCCTATTGCCGGTGCCTTTTCAGCGCTGATTGCGGCTCTTGGCGGCATTATTTACATGCATACCGATTTCATATGGTTGCTGGCGCTCGGCTTCATTTTATTGTTGGCCGTATTCATCGGCTGGTGGCGGGACGTAATCAGCGAAGCGCAAACTGGCAGCGATCATACGACGTTGGTGCAAAAAGGCCTGCGCATGGGCATGATCTTGTTCATAGCCTCGGAAGTGATGTTCTTCTTCGCATTTTTCTGGGCCTATTTTCATGCCAGCCTACCGATTCTCAATCGAGTGGCCGGCACCTGGCCCAACGGCGATATAGAAGCCATCGGTGCTACCGGCATTCCGATGCTGAACACGTTGATCCTGTTGTCGTCGAGCGTCACTGTCACCATTGCTCACCACGCGATTTTGGAAGACCGGCGCACAAAGGCGGCCACGTGGACAGGGATTACCGCAATCCTCGGGATCATTTTCCTTGGCTTCCAAGTCTTTGAGTATTGGGAGTTGATCCTCCATTCGTTCAAGATATCGGACGGTATTTATCCGACGACCTTCTTCCTGGCGACCGGATTTCACGGCTTCCACGTGCTGGTCGGCACCTGCTTTTTGATTGTCTGTTTCTTTCGTTTGCGGGCCGGGCATTTCAAACCCGACCATCATGTCGGTTTCGAAGCCGCCGCTTGGTATTGGCACTTTGTCGATGTGGTCTGGGTATTCCTCTACATCAACGTCTATTGGTGGGGGGCATCGCCCTTAGGGCACCTGCAAGCAGGTTAAATTTTGGCTGAAACATCGCCGGAAACTTCGTCACCGATCCTCGCGGCTATTATCGGGCGTTGTCCCAGATGTGGGCGGGGCCAGCTGTTTTCCGGCTATTTAAAAGTTCACGATAGCTGCGCCGTTTGTGGCCTTAGGCTTGACCACCATGATGCGGCCGATGGTCCGGCAGTCTTCATCATTTTAATCGTCGGGTTTATCGTCGCCGGGGCGGCCTTGTGGCTGGAACTTGCGCTTATGCCGCCGGTTTGGGTGCATATGGTGATCTGGCCGCCGGTGATTACGGCGCTGTCGGTGGGCGCGCTCAGGCCCTTCAAGGGCGCATTTGTCGGCGCTCAATACAAATATCGCGCCGTTGACCGCGAGCAATAAGGCGCCGGCGCTTGGCGGCATATCAGCCTCCGGGTAGGTCGCTGACAAATTTTTCGAACACCTTGTTTACCGCCTTTCCCATCGCCGAAACCGTATCGCCGATGCGGTCCGATCCTGTCCGAACCGATGCTTTATAGGTTTTCAGGAGGATGAGTTTTTCGTTGCTGGATCGCTGGAGGCCCAGTTCCAATTCAACGTTCGCGCTGCCTTCGCCGCCGCGCACCTGTTCAAAGCGCAGTATTTTACCGGAAATGGTGAAATTGGGCTCAACCCGCATATCCGGGGTCACCAAGGTTGCCGCCGTTTTAGTTCCCCTTAGGTAAGATATCAGACCTTGTTGCAACATGATGGTCGGGGATTCGATCCAGTAACGGTAATGGTAGCTTTGCAGTTCCGCTGCGTCTTCGCGGTCGGAATAAACGATCGAACGTCCCGCAGTTAGGCCGTCGGCGGTAAAGCGGTTGATTTCAACCACGCCCGATAACTTCGCCGCCGCCCCGCCTTCGGCCGCCGGTGCAATCGCCAGACGGTAAAATCGGTCTTCCGGAACCGCTGACTGAGAACAGGCGGAAAGCAGCAGAAGGGCCGCCGCCGCAAATATTTTGAACTTGTACATGGTTGTCCTCACTGACCCGTCGCCTTCTCAGCGATTGGCTTGCCGCCTAGCAAAAGGCCTGGATTCTGGCGAATTTGCCGGCTGAATTCAAACATATTGCGGCTGGCGCCTTCCACATTCTGGTTGATCGCGTCGATATGGCGGGCGACCGATTCTACCGAATGGCGCAACTCGACCACGGTACGGTCAATGTCCAGCCTGTTGTCGGAGACGATGGATTGAACACTGCCGAACAAGCCGTCGATCTGGCTCAGA
>JABMOP010000442.1 GCA_013204125.1 Rhodospirillales bacterium
CCAATAATCCGTGCCATTTAACTACGTCCCCGCCTGTACAAGTTTCTCTTTGAAATCTTCAACGCTCATGCCGGTTTGCTGGGCGCCCACATCTTGGACGCCAAGGCCGAATATGCCGGCGAATTTAGCGAGGTAATATATATTGCCGCCCGCGGCGATCAGATCGAGAACGACCCGATCACGAATTGCCTGCTTTTGTTGCTCATTCAGGCCGTACTCATCCATATAGGCCTCTTCGTCGCTGAGAAACGCATCGCGGCACTCTTTGCGGTTGAACGAGTAGCACATCTTATTGAGCGCATAGCCTTTTATGGCCTGCGCCCCGTCGAACATGACGGTCCCCTCGATGGGTTCTTCTTTGGTCATATAAATTTCCTCGCCAAAAATAAACTCCACCGAAATAAAGTCTTATTCGGGTGCTATATCCTTGATGGGGATCAAGAAGAGGATTGATGTCATAGTTTTAGCGGTCCGGCGAAAAATTATCCCAGAACTCCACCCTATTATTTGTGCGCGGAAAATCGCCATCCGGGACTGGTGTTTCCAGGAAATTGCAAAGCGGCTCCCAGCCATCTTTAACATCGAAACAGAGGACGCGGCCATCGGCGTATGACGTGGACATTCTTTCGACGTGATTTTGATAGGCCAATTTTATGGCGTGCTCGTCATTGAGGGCGGATTTAAAAGTTTTTTCGCCAAGCATGAAAACAACCATTTTGACGATTTCCTCGATATGATCGGGAAGATCGCCGGGCAGATCCAATAAATATTTCATGATGGTATTGGAATAACTTCCCCACCAACTATCCACCGGGCGTGTTGTCAAAATAATTTTGGCATCTGGATAAAATTCCGCCAAGGCGGGCGAGAAATACGCGCCCGGCCAATCGGCTGTTGCGTTGTATCCTTTATAGACTTGATCCCAATCCACAGGATCGCCGGCGACGGCCGCCTGCCACAGCGGGAGTTGCGGCGGATTGTCAAAGATTTCTTCCATATGGTGGCAAGGGCCGAAACCAAGTTGCTCTAATGCTAGTTTCAAGGACATGGTTCCGGTGCGCCCGAATCCGGCTCCGATAACGGATAAACCCATTTATCATCTCCCAAAATAATCACTAAACGATAGCCAACGGCAACCAAAATACAATGGGGTTCACGAGGCTACCAACGCTAAGACCCATGCGGCCTTTGCAGATTGTAGGCAGATGGCCGTTTCTACCTTCGATTTCAATTTAACCCCACCACTTTAATTTGCGTGCTGAATACCCATCTAACTAATAATCATTTGCATCTCTTATGACGAATAAACCCGGCGGTTAATTGAATTCAACTTACGAAGCAAATATTTGCGATGAATTTGAACAATCAATCCAATGACGGTTTGCCCGAACGTAAAGGTTCGTTGGCAAAAACCACCCTGTTCAAAATGGCGTTTCGCATTGGCTTCGTCATCGTTGCCATGACCACCATATTCTATTTTCATGTGATCTCGGCGATCACCAACCAATCGCTAGAACAGCTTGAAAAATATATCCACGAACGCGTGGAAAGAGAGCGCGGCATTTTCACCCTGGCGACAAAAAACCATAAATTTCTAAAAGACCAAATTCTTGCGGGCATGGCGGATATGGGGGAGGGCGACCCCAAAGAATTCTTCGATAAGAATTTCGCGCTCCTCCCTGACGGGACCACGCGTACTCGCCTGGAGGGCTTCGACGGAACCAAGCAGGCTTTTGCCTTTTTTGGTAAGAATGTAAAAATTGACGCCGATTTTCGGCGGCGCGCAATGCTGTTGCTCGATTTGAGCAACCGGTTCGGTCCGGCGTGGCATCACACCTTCCAAAATGTTTATTTCACGATGCCGGAAAATGCCCTTGTCGGTTATTGGCCCGATTTTCCGAGTTGGGCCCACGATGCGCCGACGGACTGGTACATGCCGGACGAAGAATTCATGTCCGTGGCCAGCTTTAAGAACAATCCCAACAGGGAAATGTCGTGGACCGGATTATTTTTCGACAATCCGAGCAAAACATGGATGGTGTCTGTGGAAACGCCCGTGGATATTGGCGGGCGCCATATCGTGACGATTGGCCACGATATTGTCTTGAAAGAATTGATGGATCGGACCGTAAATCAAAATTTGGAAGGCGCCCATAATTTCATCCTACGTCCCGATGGGCGGCTGATCGTACATCCTGGCAAAATGGATGCGCTAAAAAAGGCGGGCGGCAACCAAAAAATTCAAGATTTAAATGACCCAGAATTGACCGCAATGTTCGAGGCAATCAAAAACGGGGTCGCAGACAAGACGGTTTTCGACTTCGAGGGTGCAAATAGCTATCTGGCGGTTGTCAAAATTCCGGAAACCGGCTGGTATTTCGTTACCGTATATCCCAAAAAGATAATTTCCGGGATCGCTTTCGCGACCGCTCAAATTGTTCTTCTCCTAGGCGCGCTATCCCTGATCCTTGAACTATTGATAATGTTCTTTGTCTTGAAAGGCCAAGTAACGCAGCCGCTTCACAGCGTCCTCGGCGCTATTCAACGGATCGGCCGCGGCGATTTGACCGCGCGCCTGGATGATAAGCGGAGCGACGAGTTGGGCGGCCTAGCCGTTGAAGTCAATGCCATGGCGACTACCTTGGAAGAAGACGTAACGAGGCGGGAAGAAACGGTCCGGTCCCTCAGTTCAATTTTGGAAAATATGCAGGACGTTTACTGCCGCACCGATATGGATGGAGTTATCGTATCCGTATCGGCTTCGGTTAGCGATTTGCTCGGTTACGGGATATCCGAACTCATCGGAAAGAAATTATGCGATTATTACGTCAATCCCCGGGACCGGGATAGTTTTATGAAATCCTTGCAGGACGGCGACGGTGTCATTTCCGCCTTCGAGTGTCAACTGAGGCATAAGGACGGCCATAAGGTTTGGGCCTCAACTAACGCTCATTTTCTATTTGACGAAAATGGCGCCGTGGTTGGGATAGAAGGTACCACGAGAAATATCACAAAGCGTCGTCAGCAGGATATTGAAGTCCTATCGGCTCAAACTAAATTGCAGGATCTGCTTAAAGAGAAGACCGAGGCGCTGTCACGCGAAGCGGCAAACCGGTTGGCCGCCGAGAACGCTCTTCAGGAACGCAGTCTGGAATTGATGGCAACAAAGGATAATTTGGTTAGGGCCCAAAGCCTGGGCCACATGGGCAGCTGGTTTCAAGATTTGAAGACGAATGACGTGCAGTGGTCTGACGAACAATTTCGAATTTTCGGGTATGAGCCCGGCGAGATAGAGCCTAGCCGTCAAGTGTTTTTGGACGCCGTGCACTCTCGAGATCGGGAAAGGGTCAAGGAGACGGTGGACCGATCCCTGGAAAATAAAGGCCCCCTTGAAGTCGAATGCCGCATTGTGCGCCCGGATGGTGAAATCCGCGATATCTATGCGCAGGGTCATATCGAATTGGATGCCAATGGCGCGAAAAGCCGAATGGTTGGTATCGTTTTGGACATCACGGACCGAAAATCATTGGAGCAGAAGCTCTTTCATTCCCAGAAGATCGAATCCCTGGGAAGCATGGCCGGCGGCGTAGCTCACAACCTCAACAATCTTCTCCTTCCCATTATGGCCTTGAATCAATTGGTGCGAGAAAAGCTTGATAAGGAAACTCCGGAATACGGCTATTTGGACAAGTCGATCGAGGCCAGCCAGCAGGCCAGAGATATTGTCGCAAAGGTCATGGCATTCAGCCGCCAGGAAAAGCCCCAACGCGTCGAATTCGATGTCAACGACATCCTCGGTCATATGGTCGATCTGGCCAAATCCGCTTTGCCTTCGACCATGACCTTTTCGATGAATTTATCGGATCGGCCAATCACGATCCTGGCGGATAAGACGCAGATCGAAACAACGGTCATGAACGTGCTTACCAATGCCGCCGATGCCATTGGCGATAAAGTAGATGGCCACATAGATGTAACCGCCAAATTGCGCGAAGTGGGCGCCAATGATGAAAAGTTACTGCCTGAAATCGCAATCGGAAATTATGTAGAAATAATAGTTTCTGATAATGGGTCTGGAATGGATCGGCACACCCGCGATAGGATTTTTGATCCGTTTTTCACGACCAAGGCAGTCGGCAAGGGTACGGGGCTTGGATTGTCCACGTCTCACGGCATCATAATCAAGCACGGAGGTACAATCTTTGCGAACAGCGAAATTGGCAAGGGCTGCTCAATTCACATTTATCTCCCTCTCATATCAAAGAAAAAATCAGAAAATCTGCATGATTTGGAACAACGCTATAGCATTGGAGCGAAGTAGTTTGGCACGAATTCTTGTGATTGATGACGAAGAAATTGTCCGCTTTACCGTCGAGGCCATTTTGTCCGACCGTGGCCATGATGTTGTATTGGCCAAAAATGGCAATGAAGGCATCGCGCTCCATAACGAGACGCCGTTCGATATGATTGTTACCGATCTGGTTATGCCTGAAAAAGAGGGCATAGAGACAATCCGCGATCTGCGCGCGAATGACGCTGGACTTCCGATAATCGCCATTTCTGGTGGCGGGCGACACGGCAGCGACGATTATTTGAAAATGGCGCTAAAGTTCGGCGCCGTCAAAGCGATTAAAAAGCCGTTCGGCGTTGATGATATCGTTGCCGCCGTCGACGAAGTATTGAATAGGCAAGTGCACTAAACATCGCAAAGTTCGCCTCAATCTTCTACGAACTCGACCATTTCCAGCTTGTGGCCGTTGGCGATGACGCCCAATTCGCCGCGCGTAAGCGCCAGCGCGTCGTTGCCGAATATCTCGCGGCGCCATCCCTGAAGGGCAGGGACGTCGGCATTTTCGCCAAAGGCGGCGATCTGTTCTAACTGACCGGACGTGGCCAGAAGTTTGGGCGCCACATGATGTTGCTCGCTTTTTAATTTTAACACGACTTTCAAAAGATCGGTCACCGGGCCGATGCCTTTAGGCAGATCGCGTTTGCTTTCAATCGCCGGGCAATCGGCATCGGGTACGGCTTTGCCCTTGGCGACGGCTTCTAATATGCCTTGGCCGGCCTGGTTCTCGGCCATTTTTTTGCTAAGACCTCGTGTGCGCGATAGCTCTTCAGCTGTTGCCGGGGCGTGATGGGCGATTTCCAACACGGCTTCGTCGCGCAAAATGCGCCCGCGCGGCATATCGCGTTCCTGCGCTTCGCGTTCGCGCCAGCCGGCAACTTCGCGCAGAACCGCCAAAAAGCGCGGCGACGTTGAGCGGTTTTTAAGCCGCTTCCAGGCAACGTCCGGCGGCTGGATGTAGGTGTTCGGATCGGTCAGAACAGAAAA
>JABMOP010000443.1 GCA_013204125.1 Rhodospirillales bacterium
ATCTTGGCCTCCATCATTTGCGCCATTTCATCGGGCATGGCCCACATGCCTTTGCCGATTTGCGCATGACCGCGAAATCCGGCCTCTAAACCGATATCGACGTTCCAATCTTCGTAGGCGGCGATCCACGGCGCGGCCTTGATATCGGCTTTGCGGGCGAACGGCCCGGCTTCCATCGAGGTATGAATTTCGTCGCCGGTGCGGTCCAAAAAGCCGGTATTGATGAACACCACGCGCGCCGATGCGGCGCGGACGCATTCTTTCAAATTCAAAGTTGTGCGCCGTTCTTCATCCATGATGCCCATTTTTATTGTGTTGGGCTCTAACCCTAAGGCGTCTTCGACGCGGCTAAACAGCTTGACCGTAAAGGCCGCTTCCTCCGGCCCATGCATTTTTGGTTTTACGATATAGATGCTGCCGGTGCGGCTGTTGCGGATGCCGTCGTTCTTTTTCAGATCGTGGATACCGATAAGCCCGGTCATCATGGCGTCCAAAATGCCTTCCGGCACTTCTTCGCCGTCGTTCATGAGCACCGCATCATTGGTCATCAAATGCCCGACATTGCGGATCAGAAGAAGCGATCGGCCGGGCAATGAAAATTCGCCGCCGCCGGGCGCCGTATATACGCGGTCTTCGTTCAAGCGCCGGGTCATTTCCCGCCCGCCCTTCTCAAAGCTATCTTCAAGATCGCCTTTCAAGAGCCCAAGAAAATTAGAATAGGCCAACACCTTGTCGTCGGCATCGACGGCGGCGATTGAATCTTCCAGATCCTGGATCGTGGTGATGGCGGCTTCGAGGACAATATCTTTAACCCCGGCGGCGTGGTCGGCGCCAATCTCGTCCGTATGGTCGATGACGATTTCTATATGCAGGCCGTTGTTCCGCAATAGAATAATTTTCGGCTCATCGACGGCGCCGGAATGACCGGCAAATTGCGCCGGATCGGCAAGGCCATTTTCCGATCCATCGGTCATGCTGACCGCAAGCGCGCCGCGCGTCACATAATAGGCGGCGGCGTCCTTGTGGCTGCCGGCGGCAAGCGGCACGGCGCTATCTAGGAATTCTGCAGCGTATTCTATAACGCCGGCGCCGCGCACCGCGTTATACGCGCCGCCCCGTTCCCGGCCATTGTCTTCTGAAATGACGTCGGTGCCGTAAAGGGCATCATAAAGGCTTCCCCAGCGGGCGTTGGCGGCGTTCAGCGCATAGCGGGCATTGGTTACGGGGACAACCAATTGCGGCCCGGCAATCTTGGAAATTTCCGCATCTACGTCCGTGGTGGTGATGGCAAAATCACCGCCTTCGGACAATAAATAACCGATTTCGGTGAGGAAGGCCTTATAGGCGTCCGCGTCAATCGGCCGGCCCTTCTGATCCAGGTGCCAGGCATCGATCTTTGCCTGCAATTCATCGCGCGTTTGCAATAGCGCTTTATTTTCAGGCACCAGTTCGTCCAAGATTTTTTCGAACGAACGCCAAAACGCTTTGGCGGAAATCCCGGTTCCCGGCGCAATGTTGTTTGCCACCAGATCGGCCAATACCTTGGCAACGGCGAGGCCGCCCATTTGCACGCGTTCGGTCATTATTTTCCCTCCTTCGCTTCGCCAATCAAGCGAATAACTTCATCAGTCCTGGTTACGGTTCCGAAATTCATGTCCACGGTTTTTAAAGTAGCGGCGTTCAATTCGGCATCCGCCGCACCGACACATTCTTCGGGTACGACAATATAATAGCCGTTGAAAAATCCATCGCGGAGCGTTGAATCGACGCAAATATTAGTCGCCACGCCGGTCACCACCAAGCTCTTGATGCCCTGGCCGCGCAAATACCCGTCGAGGCGCGTTCCATGAAAAGCGCTGTAGCGGTGTTTCTGGATGATCAGTTCGCCGTCCTCGGGCGTGACTTCGTAAAATTCCACCCCCCAGGTGCCCTCGGCGCAGAGAACGCCTTCATTGTCCCGGTGGCGAACCTTGGCGACATGGGCATCCGATAAATACTTATGATCGTAAATCGCGGCGATCCAAACCACCGTGACGCCGGTCTCCCGCGCCACACCGACCAGCCGGTTGATGTTGTCGGCGATCACTTTATTGGGGCTCATATCCAGGTTGCGGGTGCGATGCAGATAGCCGCCTTCGGCGCAAAAATCGTTCTGCATATCGACCACCAGAAGCGCCGTATGTTCGGGTTTCAACTGGTCTTTCAGATCCGACATGATCTGCCGCATGAAGCAATCCTTCCATTGGTGCACCGGCTTTCCGGGCGATTTTCCATTAAACTAGCCCACCGGCATTGCGGTGTCACGCCAAGCACGGCATTCTGACGCCAAGCAAAGGGCATTTTTAACAAACCAGTCAAGCGGGAGGTTCGCCATGAATGAGCAAGCATCGGAAATTGTCTATCGGGATTACACCGCCGAGCAATTGGCGGCCGGAATGGCGGTCCACCAAAGCGTCGAGAATCTTGGCGCTTATATGAAGCAATCGGCGGAGCTGGCCGAAGCTGCGCGCGCCGAGGTTTCCGGCCAATTCGATATCGCTTATGGCGAACATCCCCTCCAAAAATTGGATATCTATGCCCCGGAAGGCGCAAACGGCGCGCCGGTCCTGATCGACATTCATGGCGGCGGCTGGACGGCGGGCACCAAGGAAACCCGCAGCCTGCCGGCGCCGGCAATTACCAGCGCCGGCGCCGTTTGGGTGCCGATCGATTACGGCCTGGCGCCGGATGTCGATATGGACGCCATCGTCGATCATGTACGCGCCGCGGTTGCCTGGGTCACCAAAAACATCGGCCAATATGGCGGCGATCCTGATCGCGTATTCGTTTCCGGCAATTCCGCCGGCGGGCATCTGACCGGATCGACGCTGATCCCCGGCTGGCAGGGTGATTACGGCATCCCGGCGAACGCCATCAAGGGCGCCTGCGCCATGTCGGGCGTTTATGATCTGGAAGCGCTGGTTAAATCGCCAAGCGGCGCCAACCAGGAATTGAAAATGGACATGGAAACGGCGCGCCGTTTCAGCCCGATCCTGCATTTACCGGCGGCCGATCAGGCGCCGTCCTTGATCATTTCCTACGGCGAGCCGGAATTGGTGGAATTCAAACGCCAATCACAAGAATTCGCCAAAGTTTGGCGGGATGCCGGGCTGAGCGTCACCGAAATCATCGTTCCCGGCGCCCATCATTTCGCCATGTCGCGGGAACTGGCCGATGCCGAAGGCGAGCTACACGGCGCGGTGATACAGATGATGGGGCTATAACAGGCGTTTAAGAATCCACAGATGTAAACGAGGTGGCGCGCATGCGCTCCACCATCATGCCCATCAGGCGGCGCAGCACCGGATCGAATTTTTGCAGCCGGTCCATTCTGACCTGTAATTCCTTGCTCGGAATAACGGTGACCATCGTCTTTACGGCAGCCAGCGCGGTCGCCATACGCGGCTTGTCATCGATCAGCGCCATTTCGCCGACAATTCCGCCCTTGCCGACGGTGGCGATAACGATCTGGCTGTCGCCGGCATATTTTAAGATATCGACGCGGCCCGATAGAATAAGGTAGGCGGCATCGCCGGCATCACCTTCCCGGAAAATAACGTCCCCTTCGCCGTATTCTTCGCGCCCCAAGGGCGCATCGGACTTGCCCTTGGTGGCGGGCGCATCAACCTTGGGCGCCGCGTCCGCCGGTGCATTTTTGGCGGCGGCGGAGATTCTGGTTTGGGTTTCGCCGTCTTGGTGGCTGATCAAGAGTTCATAAATGCGGCGTGCAAACCTTTGGCGCCATTCTTCCGGCAAACCAGTCTGCAGCAAACGATCACGGAGCCCGGCAGCTCCGCGGATAATTTCTTCTCTCGATGCGCCATCCCCGACCAGTTGCGTTACCGAAGTGACGCCGGCCAATAAATTAGCGATACAGGCGATAACATGGTCTTGGGCTTTCGCGCCTGATTCGGTGGCACAAAGATCAAGAAGATAGCCCATTTTTACGGCAATGGTTGGGAGCAGAAAAATCAAATTGTCGATGGCCTTTTCGAAACTTTCGTCTTCAAATTCTTCCCGGAGCACGCTTTTAGCGCGCAAGGTCGCCGCTTCGCATAAGGCGCCTGCGTTTACGAAAAAGCGGTTCCCCATCACCGCGCGAATGATATAGCGGAAGGCTTCTTTCTCGTTTTCTCTTGTTCCCTTGGTCAAAGGCTGGACACCGGCGAGGGAACGGACGAGGCGTTCCATCATCATTTTCTGGGTCCATTTCAACGGCTGCTTCACCATCAGCACCGAAAGGCGCTGCAACGGCAAATCGGTGACGCCTTCGACGGAATATGAGCCGGCGCAAATGCTGATAATTGTTTGCATGGCCGTAGCGACGTCACGCTGATAGCCGAGAATTTCCATGACCGCCGCCGAGCCATCGAAAATTTCCGCGATGGCTTCGTCCAGTACCGATATTTCATCGGCGCCGGTGGCCGCTTCGGCCAGTTCCAACAAGGCCACGAGCTTGCCTTCCCAATCACCAAATTTTGCCATTTTCCCGGCAATGGCGCGGCGCACCACAAACGAGCGGACGCCTTCATCGGTTTCCTCATTGGCGGCATCGATGAGCGATTTAACGC
>JABMOP010000444.1 GCA_013204125.1 Rhodospirillales bacterium
CGTTTGAAGCGCGCCAAAACATCGCAGGCCAGCGTCGTATAGGCATGGCCGATATGCGGCGAATCGTTCACATAATAAATGGGCGTCGTGACGTAATAGGCGCCTTTGTCAGTCAAAATCCGTATCCTTAAGCCCGAATTTATGCGAATTGCTTAGAAATTGGGCGGTTAAGACCGGGCCGCGTCTTCGATACTGAGGAAGGTATCGAGGATCACCTGCTTGCGGTCGAGATTGAGGCTGTCCGTATCTCGGAACAATTGATTACTCTTTTCCCACACCCCAAACCATCGTTCAAGCGCGCCGCTTTGCGCAATCGGCAGATGAAGGTTGGCGCCGGCGCCGTGCGCGCCTTCGATGCCGCCCTTGGTGATGTTGACCAGACACATATCAATCAATTCGGCGAGGGTGCGAAAGGTGTCGCCGGAACGGTCGCGCGCCGCAACATCGCCCAATTTATGCAGCATCGGAATATTGAGGCGGGGTAGGGTTTGCAACAATTCCCGCACCTGATCGAACAATCCGATGCCGCCTTCATCGGCGAGGCGAAGCGCGCGCCCGATCGAACCCCGAGACAGGTTCAGCAAAATTTCTTTCGCCGACGGCTCCAATTCGGGCCGGAAGCGGGCAAGCAGATCCCCCATCGCCCGGTTGTCCAAGGGCGCCAGGTTCAAATGGCGGCAGCGGGAATGGATGGTCGGCAATAGCCGCGCCGCATTATGGCTGATTAATATGATGAGCGCATGGGCGGGCGGCTCTTCCAGGACTTTGAGCACCGCGTTGGCGGCGTTGGGGTTCATATCGTCGGCGGCATCAATGATGATGACGCGCCAGCCGCCTTCGGCCGGGGTCATCGAGAGAAAGCCGCCAATGGCGCGCACATCATCGATGCTGATATCGCGGTTCAAGCGTTCGGCCTTTTCGTTATAGCCGCGCTCGAGGCTTAGGAAATCGGCATGACCACCGGAAACGACGCGGCGGCAGATCGGGTTTGCCAAATCCGTTGCCAAGCCGTCCGGCGGGGCGGCCGCCAGATCATCGCCGAACAGGCCGGGGCCTTCGGCAACCCCGCCCGCTTTGCCATGGACAAAAACAAAGCGCGCAATACGGAACGCAAGGGTTGCCTTGCCGATGCCCTTCGGCCCCGAAAGCAGCCATGCATGGGGCACCCGCCGGCCATTATAGGCGGCCAGGAATTCCGCTTCGGCGCGTTCCTGGCCGATCAGGTCCGGGTTATTACGCGGCGGCGGCGCGATATCATCGTCCCCATCCGGCTCAGGCTTATTGCTCATGGTAATTTATCGCCGAGGCGGCTGCCGACAATAGAGGTGATCCGCCCATGCACGTCTTCGCTGGACCCGGTCGCATCGACTAGGGCGCAGCGTTCCGGCTCGGTCTCGGCGATTGTAAAAAAGCCCTGGCGCAGGCGGCTGTGAAATTCGATTTCCATTTGCTCGTAGCGGTCTTCGCCGCTGCCCAGCTCGAAGCCGCGCCCAATCGCGCGCTTCAACGCATCTTTGACCGGCAAATCGAGGACCAGGGTGAGATCCGGTGCAAAATTGCCGACCACTTTGCGGTATAGCTCGTCGATGAACAGGAGATCGACGCCGTGGCCATAACCTTGATAGGCGGTCGTTGAATCGGCGAAGCGGTCGCTGATCACCCATTGGCCGCGCGCCAGGGCGGGCTTTATCAGGGTTTCCAGATGATCGCGCCGCGCGGCAAAATGAAGCAAGGTTTCGGTGATGGCGTCCCAGCGGCCGGGCGCGCCGGTGACCAGCAATTGGCGAATTTCTTCGGCGCCTTCCGATCCGCCGGGCTCGCGGGTTTGGATGATGTCGAGGCCCTTATCGCTCAGATATTGGCCAAGCAATCCCACTTGCGTGGATTTACCGGTCCCCTCCCCGCCTTCGATGCTGATGAAGCAGCTTTGCGCGCTCATGCCATTCCTTAAAAGCCTAGCCGGCTTCGCCCCAAAGGACGAATTTTAACGCCGCGCCCAATTTGGAAATTGCGCCCAATTGGTTGACGTCGCCGCCGGCAAGCAGGGGGTATTCAAGCGGCGCCCGGCCGGGCAATTCGATTTTGAGGGTCGCCAGACGCGCGCCTTTTTTTACCGGCGCCGGGACCGGTTCATCCATCGATACCTTCACCACCATTTTACGGCGGAGACTAACCGGCAGGGTCAAGGTCACTTCTTCAGGCATCACCAAGGAAACCGAATTTTCCGTTCCCATCCATACCGGCGCGATGGAAACCTCATCGTCCTTTTTAAACAAGGTGTAGTTATTAAATTCGCGGAAGCCCCAATCAAACAGCTGTTCCGAATCGGTGCCGCGCTCCTTGGTGCCGGGAAGCCCGTTTAAGACCATCACCAGCCGCCTGTCGCCGCGCACCGCCGATGCGGTCAGACCATAACCGCCGCTTTCCGTATGGCCGGTTTTCAAGCCGTCGGCGCCGATGTCGCGATAAATAAGAGGGTTGCGGTTGCCCTGCTTAATGCCGCTATAGGTGAACGATTTTTCCGAATAAAAATGGTAATAATCAGGGAAATTTTTGATCGTCGCGACCGCCAGCTTGGAAAGATCCCTTGCCGTTGTGACATGATCGGGATCGGGCCATCCGGAGGCATTGACGAATTTAGAATTATTCATGCCAAGCTTGGCCGCCAACTGGTTTAATTCGGTAGCAAAGGCGTCTTCGCTGCCGGCCAGCCCTTCGGCGACAACGATCGACGCATCGTTTCCAGACTGCACGATAATGCCGTGAATAAGGTCTTCGACCTTGACCCGTGAATTGACCGCGACGAACATTTTAGAGCCTTTTTTCCGCCACGCCTTTTCACTGACCGCCAGGGTATCGGTGAGCGAAAGCCGGCCGTCTTTCAAGCGCTCGAAGATTTTGTAAACGGTCATGATCTTGCTCATCGAAGACGGCGTCATGATTTCGTCGGCGTTTTTCTCAAATAAAACCGTGCCGGTGTTGTAATCAATCAATATGGCCTGGCGCGCAGATACCTCGACCGCCGAAGCTGCCCCAGGCAAAATCGCCGCGCCAAAAGCGACGATGATGAAAGCGAACCCTAACTTAAATTTCATATAAAAATATGACCCCCAATTTTACGGAAAGCGATAAACCCGGCCCGACCGTCTATCTAACGTCAGAGCGAAGACCGTTTCAATGACTTAAATTCCATAGATGGCGAAATTATGACTGCGATGGCGGGGCGAGCCGACGATCAACAACAATACGGGCGCCCGTAACACCGGCGTCAATCACCCGTTCCAAAATCTTGTCGGCTATTTTTATATCTCGGATCGGCCCGGCGCGGACACGGAAATATTCTGCTCCGTCGACGATCACCGAGGAAATCTTGATCGCCCTAACCTTGAACAGACGGACGCGCAACCGGTGGGCGTTTTCATAAAGCTTGAAGGCGCCGGCTTGGACATAAACATCGGTCGGGCTAACTTGCTCAACGGTCACGACCTCCTCTTCCGCCGAGCTTGCCTTTTGCGCTTCCCGCGCGTCGGGGCGATTGCCGTTGGGTCCATAATTTTCGGACTGCGCCCGCGCCGGTCTTGCACCCCTCGGCGGTTCTAATATTTCGCTCGACACCATCGGCTTGGAAACATTCACATCGGTCTGGATCGGGGAATCGGCCTGGGCCAGCGCGACCACTGCCCCGCCCCTGGCACGCGCCGCCAAGGCACGGCTTACATCGGCTAAAGCACGAACCCGAACGCGCGCCGTACCGGAGCCGTGAAATCCCAAAAGCTGAGCCGCCCGGCGCGACACATCGATAATGCGTCCATTGACGAACGGCCCCCGGTCATTGACGGTCAGGCGGATCGAGCGGCCATTTTCCAAGTTCGTCACCTGCACCGCGCTCGGCAGCGGCAAGGTCTTATGCGCTGCGGTCAGGGCGTTTTGATTATAGATTTCACCGTTGGCGGTTTTTTTGCCATGAAATCCGGGACCGTACCAAGAGCCAATGCCGCTTTTATCGTAGCGGTAATCGACCGCCGGGTAATACCACACCCCTTTGACTTGATAGGGATTGCCGATTTTATAACCCGAAACGCCGCTTTCGCTTTGCTTATTGATGCGCTTGGCGGTGTAGAATAAAAGCTTCGTCTCTGAACACGCGCCGAGCAGGAAAAGCGAGCCGATCAGGACCAATGCCAAGCGCCGATCGACACTCGCCTTGACAATTTTCCGAATAATTTTTAAAGCGAATTCAATCAATTCGAATTACCGATTTTTTCAGCTAAGGTGCCGACGGCGACGGCAAAGAAGGTAGACCGATTCCATTTCAGCGTCACCCGATAATTATTGTAGATCATATAAAC
>JABMOP010000445.1 GCA_013204125.1 Rhodospirillales bacterium
CGAAAGATCAATTTCCATATCGCTGCCTTGGATGGTAACCTTGGCGTGGATGCGCACCGGGTTGCCGATATCGATACCGTCGTCGTTGAGGAACGATTCCGCTTCGTAAATGCCATCGGGAATGCCCGAGACCACGTTGCGGCACTTAACTTCGGTTTCGTCGAAAATCCGGTCGAGCGCCGATAAAATGGTATCTGGCCCAAATTTTTCGAACAATTCGTCCAGCCGCCGCGTTGCCAAGCGGCAGGCAGCAATTTGCGAGCGCATGTCGCCGAGCGACGATTCCGGGAACCTGATATTGTCGCGGATAACCTTGTAGAGGGTTTCGTTGCGTATCCCGGCTTCGTAAATCTTTAATTGATCGAGCTGCAAACCTTCCATCCACGGGTCCGAAACATCGGCGCCGCCGCCGAAACCGGTGCTCATGCCGCCCACATCAATCCAATGGGCGCGCACCATCGAAAAGAATTTCAGCTCGCCGCCGAAGAAAAACGGCACATAGATGACAATATTGTTGAGGTGCTGGCCGGCCACTTTTTGATGATTTGTGATAATTACGTCGCCGGGCTGAAAGCCGTCGTCGCCCGCTTGTTCGATGCCGTCGGTAACAATGACGCCCAAATCAGCAACGAAATGCGATACCCCGCCGACGTTCTGCGAAACCAACTCGCCGTTGGGTTTGACAATGGCGGTGCAAAAATCGCGCACTTCGTAAATCATCATATTGTAAGACGTGCGTTGCAGATCGGCTGCCATTTCATTGGCGATCGCCGGGAAGGCGTTGCGGATAACTTCTAAAGTAACGGGATCGAGTTTATCGGTCATTGGCTTGTCCCCACCGAAATAATTAATTCGCCGGTTTCTGCGACCACACATTCGCAACCAGCAAACAAAACCGTTGTTGACGCATATTCTTGAACCAAAGCCGGCCCGGAAATTTTAAACCCGGCCCCTAATTTGCGCCGATCATACACCGGGCAGTCAACCGCACTGCCGTGATCGTCGAAATAGACGGGCCGGCGCGGTGCATCGGCGGCGCCCGCTTCGCCGGCCACATCGGGCAATTTCAGCACCGGTCTTTTTCCCGTCGCCACCAAGCGATAATTTACCATTTCGACGGGCTCATCGGCGGCGTGGTGCGCATACCGCAATTCATGCAAATCATCATAGGCTTTGCGGATACCGGCAACATCGGCATTTTCGATCTGCGCCAATGGGATCGGCACCGACAGGGTAAATTCCTGGCCGACATAGCGGAGGTCTAGATTAATCTGAAAGTCAATATTGTCTTTAAGTTTCAGGCTCTTCTCGGCTTGCTTCATGGTTTCGCTGTGGATAGCCACCAATTCGCCGAAATCCACATCGTTTAAATTGGCGAGATAGGTGCGGATGAAATCCTGGCGTTCGTCCGCCATGAGCATCCCGAGCGCCGAAAAATGCGCCGGGAACAGAGGTATAATCACGGTCGGGATATGCAGTTCGCGGGCGATGGCGATAGCGTGCAGCGGCCCGGCGCCGCCCGAAGCAACGAGCACAAAATCTCTCGGATCGTATCCTTTTTCAACCGACACTTCGCGCACCGCCAGCGACATCTTGGTAACTGCAATCTGGATAATGGCCTGGGCGACAGAATTCACATCCATGCCCAGAACGCCGGCCAATCCATCTTTTATGCCTTTGACGGCGCCCTCCACATCCAACGACATTTCCCCGCCGAGGAAGTCCGAGGCGCCAACGCGGCCTAGGATAACATTGGCATCGGTGATGGTCGGCTCCGTCCCGCCGCCCCGGTAACAAATCGGGCCGGGTTCGGCGCCGGAGCTTTGCGGGCCGACTTTAAGTGCCCCAACTTCGTCTATCCAGGCGATGGATCCGCCGCCGGCGCCAACTTCGACAACATCGACCACCGGCGCCATCACCGGATCGCCGCTGGCATAGCCGCCGACATAATATCCCTCGGCCATGGTTGCTTCGCCGTCGCGGATTAGGCTCGCCTTCGCGGTCGTGCCGCCCATGTCGAAGGAGATCACGTTTTCGAACCCGAGCGCCCGGCCGATTTGCGCCGAAGCGATAATGCCGCCGACCGGCCCCGATTCCATCATCGTCACCGGTCGCTCTACCGCGACTTCGGGCGTCATGACACCGCCATTGGATTGCATGATCGAAAGCGCTCCGGCGAACCCGATCTTGCCGAGGCGATCTTCCAGATTGTGGACATAGCCGCTCATCCGGGGGCCGATATAGGCGTTGACGACGGTCGTCGATGTGCGTTCAAATTCTCTATATTCCCTCAAAATTTCGTGGGAAAGGGAGACGTACCAATCTGGATTGCACTCTTTCAGCATCCGCCCCACTTCGCGCTCGTGTTCTGGGTTTGCATAGGAATGCAAAAAGCAGACGGCAATGGCGTCGACATCTTCATCCTTTAGCTGCGTGCATAAATCTTGCGCTTGTTGCCGGTCCAACGGAATGTACACCGAGCCATCGGCCAAGATACGTTCGTCCACTTCGAAGATGCGTCGGCGTTCAACCAGCGGGCGATGGCGATGGAACATCAGATTGTAGGATTCCGGCCGGTTGCCCCGGCCAATGGCGTAAACGTCGCGCGTCCCCCTGGTCACCAAAAGCGCGGTCTTGGCGCCCTTGCGCTCGATCAGTGTATTGATGGCCTGGGTTGTGCCGTGAATCACTTCCTGGGCTTGGGAGACATCGATGCCGCTTTTTTCGATGCAGTCTATGATGCCTTGCGTCAGATCTTGCGGCGTCGAAAGACTTTTGGCTTGATAGAATTCCTGAGTTTGATCATCGAAGGCCATCAGGTCGGTAAATGTACCGCCGATATCGACTGCAAGTATGTTCAAAATACGCTCCCCGTTTTATTCGGCAGCTGCTCTTTTATATTTTGTGCTACCGGGATTAATTCTATTAACTTTCCCATCCTCAGAAAACCCTTAGAATGGCATTTTGTTTGGCGGGAAATATTAGAGCAAAATAGAAATAATGACAGGTGTTCAATCGGTTCTGAAATTCCTAACCAAAAACGCGTGCGTCCGGGACGGCTGGATTGAGGGGGAGAAACAGGATGGCAGGAAAACTCAAAATAAAAGTGCTTACCGGGCAGTATGAAATCATACGCGCACTTCGCGAAGGCGAGGTTGAAGCTGAAGGGATTGATCTTGAATTTCTCTCGTTCCCAGGCACCCGCGATATTCATTTACCAGAAATTAGAAACCAGGCAGACCTCGGCGAATTCAACGCCGGCGCCTATATGGCCAATAGAAGCCGTGGGCACACCCTGACAGCCCTTCCCATATTTCTACATCGCAGATTTCGTCATGGTTTCGTGTTCGTCAATAAATCCAAGGGCATCGAAACACCGAAAGACTTGATCGGCAAACGAATAGGCGGCACCAATTTCGCCCCGGCAGGAAATTTATGGGCGCGTGGAATTTTGGAAAACGATTACGATGTACCGCACAGTTCCATCACCTGGGTGACCGAACGGGACGAAGACGGAGAATTTGATTATCACGAAGGCCTAAAAGTCGAGCGCATCGATGAAAGCCAAAATTTGGACGACATGCTGGCGGCGGGTGAGTTGGACGCCATTATCTCGCCCGATATAGCGCGCGGCATCCGGGAAGGCGACCCCAACATCGGGCGCCTGTTTCCGAACTACAAAGAAATCGAGACCGAATATTACAAGACCACCGGTATTTTTCCGATCATGCATGTGACCACAATTCGGGAAGAAATCGTTGACCAACATCCATGGGTCGTGGACAGCCTTATTAAAGCCTTCGATGAAGCCAAGAAAATTGCCTATAAGCGGTTAGCCAATCCGCGTATCGTGCCGCTCGCCTGGTATCTGACAGCCTGGGAAGAAGAACGGGCCCTTCTTGGCGACGATCCTTGGGAATTTGGCCTTACCGAGATCAACCGCATAAACCTGGAAACACTGATCCGCTTCGTCCATCAGCAAGGCCTAACTGACCGGCGGATGACCATCGAGGAATTGTTCGCCGTACCAGAAAATTGAGGTTCGATTAGCAAAGGGGTTTCTTCATGGCAAAATTTACTCGTATCGACGTCCATCATCATCTCGCGCCGCCGGAATACATATCGGAGTTATCGCCGGCCCAGCGCATTCCGCCGCCCTTGGCCAATTGGACGCCGGAACGGTCGATCGAAACCATGGACGAAGGCGGCGTCGATCTTTCCCTCACTTCGATCACACTTCCTGGTCTGTGGTTTGGCGACGACGCTCAGGCGCAGCGGCTGGCGCGTATGTGCAACGACTATGCGGCGCGGCTTCGATCGGACTATCCGGGCCGTTTTGGCATGTTCGTTAACCTGCCGCTTCCTGATATTGACACCAGCCTGGCCGAAATCGAATATGGGTTGGACGAGCTTAAGGCGGACGGCGTCGTTCTGTTCACCAGTTATGGCGACGTGTGGCTGGGCGACCCGGCTTATGACGCCGTCTATGCAGAACTAAACCGGCGCAAGGCAGTCGTCTACACCCATCCGATGACGCCCAATTGCTGCGAAAATATTTTGCCCGGCATCCCCGACGCTGTCATCGAATACCAGACAGACACTTCGCGGGCGATCGCGCGAGTGGTGTTCGGCGGCATGGCGGCTAAATATCCCGATATTCGCATCATCTGGTCACATGGCGGAGGAACCA
>JABMOP010000446.1 GCA_013204125.1 Rhodospirillales bacterium
ATGGCTGCCATATACTTCGGCTGTCATCATGTTGACCGCCCGGCAAAAAGCGCGGCGCCGCTCGCCTTCCGCAATGTTGAGCATTTGCAGGCCAAGCGTCGTGTAGATCACGGAGAAATCAATGCCCACCGCTTGGTTCCGTTCTTTCCGCAAAGCCGGCAACATCGCCATTGCCCTATCGATGGTGATTGGCCCCGATGGCGCCAGCCACCATCCGCCCGGCGGCACTTGCAGCACGGTCGCGGCGCCGACTTTTTCGGTCCAAGCCTGAGTTTGCTTGGGCCCTACAATTTGCGTCAGGTAATCGGGCAACGCCGCCGATAATTCGACCGCATGACCATCGCCGTCGATAACCGGATGGCCCAGCTTGCTGCGGATGCTCTCCCCGATGGCGCCTTGCGGCGAAATATCGTCCATGGCTACCTCCAGTCGTCCACCGAGACCGTGGCTTCCTTGGTCAACCGCCCGGCCAGCAATTTCCAGGCGCCCTGGGTTTCGCCGCCGGTGACGACGATGTTGAGATCGCCCGCTTCGAACAGGGTAACCTCTTCGTCGTCCGCTGCTTTCAATTTTGCCGCATAAGGTTCGACCCCGGCCTGGGCCATCGGAAGCTGCAACGTCTGCACCCAAAGATCGTCCCAATATTCCCTGGCCGGCAAGGTGCCGTTATCGGCCATCCATTGGCTCAGTTTTTCTTTGGTATCAAATCCCAGATCGACGAATTGCCGCGCCGTGATCGGATCAACAATCAGTGTCGGCACCAGATTATGCTGACAGGCGGCGAAGGCGCGCTTGAACTGTTCGGCCCAGGTTTCGCGCGGCCCGAACCCGGCGATATTATAACGCCCGCCGAAAAAGACACTGACGGTAGATTGTTCGGGTTTGAATCCTTTTTGTACATGCAACGGTTGCCACGGGCTGCGTTCTTCGGCTTCGGGGAACGTAAGCGCGTAATTCATCGGATTGCCGAGCGATCCCATATAAGTGTCACCGGGTTCCGAGCCGCCCTGCAAATTGATCGAGGCCAGATTAAACGCCCGGCCGATGGTGACGTTGGCGTGATTGTGCGGACCCATGACGCCGATGCCGTCATCCATGCCGATCTCGCCCCTGATCGGTCCGTTGACCACGGAGAACGAAGCGAACGAGGTTGTGCTGGAAGACCGCGCCGTGACGCCCGACGCCATATGGGCGAGGATCACCGGTAAATATTCAGGCCGCGCTCCGGCCATGACCGCGTTGACCGCCACTTTTTCGACGTTGAATTCCCAAAATTCGCGGAACGCCGTCGGCCGCAAACGCCCAACTACTTTATCGGCCTCGTGGGACGTCCCTTTGAGCATCGCATCCACCCGTTCTTCGGTGGGCAAAACAATGGGCATGAAATCGGTCCAATGGTTTGCTTCGAAAAACGCCCGGATATTGTCTTCGCTGTCGGCAGCCAGAAATTTATCGGAAGATCGTTCGAACGAGGTGCCGGAAAGGTCGTTGTCGTTTAACGGCGCGGACAGGCCTTCGATCAATTCCTGCATGAACGGCCGCTTGTTGATCGGATCGGTGCCTTCGATATAGCCGCGAAGACCGGCCGCCGTCATGCCGACCAAAGGCTGAGGCACATAGGCTTGGCGCGTGGTCGCCATACCGCCCGCCAGCGCGACCGATTGGGCGAGCCGTGCGAACACATGGGTGTGGATGGCGACCGTCGGGACGCCGGCTTCTTCCAACGACATTGCAAGTCCCACGACCGTGGGGCTGCAGGTGCTTCACAATCCGACGCCGAGGATCGCCGCGTTGCCGTCGGTTTCGATCTTGGACCGCATATCGGGGTCATCAACCCAGCTTGCGGTCGGCTTGATCATGCGCGTATTCACCGCCGGCATATGTTCGGCGAACCATTCCTGCAATTGGATCATGAAGACTTCGGAATTATCGAACAGGCAATCGACCAGATAGACGATCTTGCCATCGAGGCTTTCGAGCCGCGGCGCCAGTCGCTTGCCGGTAACTTTCGGGGGGAAGCCCCGTGGGTCTAATACCTTGATTTTATCGGCCATGAATTCCTCCTGTTAATTTATTTCTTAGGCGCCAGTTTACGCCCGCCAGCCGCCATCCGCCAAGTAACGATCCGCCGCGATGGCCGCCGACCAGCCGTCGCCGGCCGATGATGCGGCTTGGCCGGCAGACCCTTGGCGCACGGTGCCGGCGGCGAAGACGCCTTTGGCTTGGCTGCGTAAATTCGCGTCGATCGGAATACGCCCATCTTCGGCCAGATCCAGCAGCCCTTCTAAAAAGCCGGTATTGGGTGTGTGGCCGACATAGATGAAGACCCCGTCGCATTCGAGGCTGACCGAGGATTTGCCGCCGATATCGTGGGTGACGATGCCGGTCACCACATCGTCGCCTTCGATCTTGTCGATGACACAATTATATCCGATCTCGATATTGGGATGGGCTTCGAGCCGATTGCGGTAATCTGCTTTGGCGCTTAACGCTTCTTCGCGGCAAAAAATAACCACCTTGGAAGCGGCATCGCTAAGGGTCAGGGCTTCTTGGGCCGCGGCATCGCCGCCGCCGGCGACGGCCACGACTTTGCCTCTCAGAAGCGGCGCATCACAACTGGCGCAATGGCTGACACCGTGCCCGCGCAAGCGTTCTTCGCCGGGAATGCCGAGTTCTTTAAGCGACGTGCCGGTGGCGATAATGACCGCGCGGGCGGTATATGTTTCCGCCGGTGTCGTGACCTGCCAGGTATCGCCGTCTTGTTTCAATGCGCTCACTTCGGTCATTTCGAACGCCGCGCCGGCCGCCGCCGCTTGGCCTTGCGTCATCGGGCATAATTCGTACCCGGCGATGCCGTCTTCGAAACCGGGATAGCCTTCGATTTTTTCGATGCTCAGTAAATGCCCGCCGAGCACATCGCCGGTCAGCACCATGACGCTGCGCCCGAGCCGTGCCGCGCCCAATCCGGCGGTTAATCCGGCGATACCGCCGCCGGCAACGATGATGTCGTATTCTTTTTCCATAACGCTAATTTACTTGTCCTTAGGCCCATTCAAAAGCGGAAATTGCCTGAAATTTTTGCAGATGCGACATATTTTGGCGTCTCAAAGCATGTGCTTTTATGTGCATTTATATGCAATTGTGTGCATTTGCAGG
>JABMOP010000447.1 GCA_013204125.1 Rhodospirillales bacterium
GGTAAGTTCACGCCGCGCTTCAAAAACATGACCGCCGAGGAAAGCCAGCCTTTGATGGATTATTTATTTGCCCATCAGACCAAGCCGCAATTTTGCTGCCGTTTCAAATGGCACAATAACGCCGTCGCATTTTGGGATAACCGCTGCGTCATGCATTACGCCCTCAACGATTATCCCGGTCGGCGTAGGGTTATGCACCGGGTTGCGATCAACGGCGACAGGCCGCATTGAATTTAGTCGAATTAAGGCGCCTCGAGGGTGAGCTGATCCCAGGCCTTTTTTCCCCAAGACCGATAGGCCATGGAGACCGCACCCTTTAGAGCATCGCTGACGGTGGCTGCTTTCTCCGGCTTGATTTTCTCGCCGCTCGAAAAACCGGCATCGGTCAGCACGTCGAAGGAAATTTTGCTTTTTTCCGGCTCGAACAGGACGGTGACCGACAACACATCATCATCTTTTTCTTCAACCGGCATTTGCCGCAAGTCGACATTAATTTGGTAAGTGCCTGTGCTCGCCTCGCGGTAGGGTAATTCGGTCAGGAACATGGCAGCATTGAAATCCAAAAGTTTCTTATCAGCGGTACATTTGAACGCCACGCTGTAATCGGAAATGCGCTGCACATCCGCTTCGACCTCGCTTTTACCTTTGAAATTGATGCGGTAGCGGCAATCAGGTGCGCCGGTTCGAGATAGTTTCCCTTTTAAGGCTGATTTAAGCGCGCCATCAATCATCGGCGCCATCATCTTGAAATAAACATAGCCGGTTTCGCCGTTGCCGATGCGAACGGCAATCCAGCCGGTGCCCTTGGCCATGCCGAGGGGTTTAATTTTCTGGCCTTTCTTAAGCTTCCCAATTTGCTGTGATTTTGTGGCCGGCTTGGCGCGCACATTGGTGTCGCGCGTAACTAAATAAATGGCTTTAAGGGGAACAAGAACGATTTCATTTGCCGGTTTTCCAGCGCCGAACACTTCCCCGCCGGTCAATAGCAGGACCAAGGCCGCCGTAGCGCCCGCCAACAGGCACGTTCTTTTGCGTCGCCTCCACATCCCTCGGTTCATTCCCATGAGCGCCCCTTTTTATAGGGCGCGCCTCAGCGCCAGCAACGTTTACGGCGCAAGAAGAACCATAGCGAAGGAACAGACCCACCTCCAAGAAAAATCGTGATTTACCGCCAAATCACCGTTTATCCACAGATTTCTTAACGAAATCTTGTGGTTCTTGTTGTCCAATTCCCCAATATGTAGTAGAAAGCCCAAGATGTAGGGGAACGGGGTTCAAAAGCTAGTACATATCCCGCTGCAACTTGAATACGACTGCGCGCCGGCAATACCGACCGGCCCGGAACAGGGGAGTGTGTATCGCATGATGACGGGATTTGAATGGACACCCGAAAAGGTTGAAGAGCTGACCAAGTTTTGGGCGTCGGGCCTTTCTGCCAGCGAGATCGGCCGCCGCATGGGGATTACCAAGAACGCTGTTGTCGGCAAGGTACGCCGGCTAAATCTGGCCATGCGCCGCGCGCCGGCGCCGCCAAAACGCCCTGCCAGCGTGGTGACATTGGAACGGCTGAAGGCGGATATGTGCTCTTGGCCAACCGGCGAGCCGGGCCATCCTGATTTCATGTTTTGTGGTATTCCAGCCGTTGAGGGCAAACCCTATTGCTCTGAGCATTGCGCCCGCGCCTACATACCATCGACCCGGAAAAGGGCCAGCGCGGCAGCCTAAATATATGATGCGATGGCGATCAGCCGCCGGATGTTTTAATATCCAACGTTCCTTCGTCCGCCAGCTTTTCGGCGGTCCTGATCAAGCGCGACATGGCTTCGTCGAAGCGAAATCCAGGGCCACCTTCGCGAAATTGGAACAATAGGTCTTCGACGTATATTTTGACCGAATTTTCGCTCATATTACTGTAGAGCTTTTTCTGCAGTTCCGAATTGTCCTCGCTGGAATGCAATAGAACCAGAATATCGTTGTGCGTGGCGGAACTGAGCAGCGCCTGAATTCCCGAATCATTGGCGCCTTGCAGCTGATCTAAGAGAGAAAGATATCGTTCGGTGCGCCCTTCCTCGGCGCCCGGATCCAAAACATCGCCAATTTTTGCGTGCAGGCGCTCCAATGCGTCCTTATCGACCACGACGCGCTGATCTTCGAAGACAATTTCAAACGCTTCATCGCCAAGCTTTTTAATTTCCAAAACCATCAATCCGCCATCATTGGGGTCAATTTCAGCTAGGCTTACACAGGCCCATCTCGAACACAATAGACGGGGAATGTTTAAAAACCCCTGAAATTATTCTCCGGCCAGATGGCGCATTTTGGCCAGTACGTCAGCCACCGCGCTACCGGCTTCCCTTAAAGTTCTGAGGGCGACGGAATTATTGCGCTTGGCGAAGCGCCGCCCATCTTCGCCGCTCAATAATTTGTGGAATTGGTAATCAGGCGTATCCAGCCGCAACAGCGATTGCAGCAGCCGGTGCAAATGGGTCGCGCTGCGCAAATCCTCGCCGCGCGTCACCAGAGTGATGCCTTGGCTGTGGTCATCAAGAACCACCGATAAATGATAACTGGTCGGCTCGTCTTTGCGGGCAAGCACGGCGTCGCCGAAAACTTCTGGTGTTGCGGTCACCTTGCCGGCGTCCAGATCCCGCCAGATCAAATCGCCGACGCGCCCTTTCGCGCTTTCCATATCAAGGCGCAATGCATAGGCATCACCCGATGATATCCGCGTCTGGCGTTCATCGGCGCTCAAATTCCGGCAGGTGCCGGGATATATCGGCCCGGTCATTCCATCGGGATTGATATGCGGCGCGGCGCCCGAAGAGGCGATCTCGGCCCGGATTTCTTTCCGCGAGCAAAAACATGGGTAAATAAGATCTTCAGTTTCGAGGGCATCCAGCGCCGCCCGGTAATCAGCCATATGACCGGATTGACGGCGTACCGGTTGTTCCCATTCGAGCCCAAGCCAGGCCAAGTCTTCAAAAATGGCGTCAAAATATTCCGGGCGGCAGCGACTAACATCTATGTCTTCGATGCGGAGCAGGAATCGCCCGCCATGATCGGTGGCGGCGCGCTTGGCAAACAGCGCCGAATAGGCGTGCCCCAGATGCAAATATCCGGTCGGCGATGGCGCGAAACGTGTGACGGTCGGCGGCAAGTTCTCTATGCTCCCTGAGATTGAGATCGTATTTTCCCCTCAAGCATATCTTTAATACCCGGCGAAGTCAGGCCGAAGGTGTACGCCGATGAACGACATTCCAGAAATAACCGGACCGGCTCTTGGGCCCGCCGACGGATCAGTGCCACGCCAGCTGGTCATATTTCTCCACGGCTACGGCGCCGACGGCAATGATTTAATCGGTTTGGCGCCGTATTTTGCCGAGATACTGCCGCGCGCCCATTTCATCTCGCCCAATGCGCCCTTCCCGTGCGAAGCCGGCCCTTTCGGTTATCAATGGTTCGCCCTGACCGAGCGCACCGAAGAAGAAATGCTGTCGGGCGCCCGCATGGCGGAGCCGATCATCAATAATTTCATCGACGGCCAATTGGCGGCGCATGGGCTAAGCGACGGACAACTGGCACTGATCGGATTTTCCCAAGGCACCATGATGTCGCTGTTTGCCGGGTTAAGACGCCGCGGCCAAATGGCAGGCATTCTTGGCTATTCCGGCCGGCTGGTGGGCCGGGACGTGCTGGACGCTGAAATCAGCAGCCGCCCGCCGGTGGTTCTGATTAACGGCGATCAGGACCCATTGATCCCGCCATCGCAACAGCCGGAAGCCATGGAAGCCCTAAAAAGTGCCGGTGTTCCAGTCGAAGGCCATATTCGTCCCGGCCTCGGCCATTCCATCGACGAAGCCGGTATCGAGATCGGGCGGGTCTTTCTTTCCAAGATATTTAAGGCCGAACCGCTCGCCTAACCCAAGGATCATTCAGGTTGCATTGGCGGATCGGCCCGCTATGATTTTGGTGATTACTGGGAGATTAAGGGAGCTAAGCGATGAATGGGGCCCGCGCAACTTCCCCGGTGCTGGTTCTGAACGCCGATTTCAGGCCGCTCAATTATTTCCCCCTGTCGCTGTGTTCGTGGCAGGAGGCGGTGAAAGCTGTCTTTCTGGATCGTGTAAACGTGGTATCCGAATACGACCACGCCATTCGCTCGCCGAGCCTGGAAATGCGCCAGCCGAGCGTTATTTCGCTTAAACAATACGTCAAATTATCGCGCCGCCCGGCCTTTACCCGGTTTAACGTGTTCCTGCGCGATCAATTCGCCTGCCAATATTGCGGCTTCGATTTTCCGACCCAAGATCTAACCTTCGATCACGTGGTGCCGCGATCACGGGGCGGGCGCACGGAATGGACCAATGTGGTCGCCGCTTGTTCACCCTGCAATCTTCGCAAAGCCAACAAAATGGCCAAAGACGTGGGCATGCAAATCCTGCGCAGACCGGATCAGCCTTCCAACCACCAACTCCAGCGTGTGGGCCGCAAATTTCCGCCCAACTACCTGCACGAAAGCTGGCGCGATTTCCTCTATTGGGACAGCGAATTGGAAGCCATTTAAGCTGCGCCGCAGCGCCGGTCGGGCTATTCGTTGACTTGTGGGCAGTTTTCCTTATATTGCGCGCTTCATTCCCGTTAATGCGGATGCATGTCATCCCACCCCGGCTTAAATCCGTCGGAATATTCGGGACAAGAACAACCGGCCCAACGTGTGCAGAATAATATAAGGACGAGACACCATGACAAATCGCATCCGTGCGAAGCATAAGATCGACCGCCGCCTCCGCTGCAATTTGTGGGGACGGGCCAAAAGCCCCTTCAATACCCGTGAATACGGCCCTGGACTGCATGGACAGCGCCGCCGCAAGCAATCCAACTTCGGAACGCAGTTGGAAGCGAAGCAGAAGCTGAAGGGCTATTACGGCAATATCAACGAGCGCCAATTCCGCCGCTATTTCGCAGAAGCGGTGCGCCGCAAGGGCGATACTTCGGAAAACCTGGTCGGTATTCTGGAACGCCGGCTGGACGCGGTCATTTATCGCATGAAATTTGTGCCTACCGTTTTCGCTTCCCGCCAGTTCATCAATCACGGCCATATCCAAGTGAACGGAAAACGGGTCAATATCCCGTCCTATGTGGTTGCCGATGGCGACGTAATCGAAGTGAAGGAAAAATCCCGCGACTTGCCGTTGGTCCTCGAAGCTGCCGGCTCGCCCGAACGCGATGTCCCGGAATATATAACGGTGGACCACGCCAAGATGCGCGGCACGTTCGTCCGCACCCCGTTATTGCACGATGTGCCCTACCCGGTGCAGATGGAACCCAACCTCGTGGTCGAGTTTTATTCCCGCTAACAGCCGCGATCATTAAATCGGACAATGGCTGCCCTCCTAAATGCTGGTTCTAAAGTTCTGGTGTTCGGCGGGCACGCGGCCGTGCACGCCCATTCCAGCAATATGCCGGACGGCCCGCTGACCGCGTATTTCAAGTTTCCGGCGGCCTTCGCCGATCCCGGCGTCGACATCGTTTTACCCGGCAAGGGCCGCGTCTTTGATGCCGATTGCGCCTTAGGCGTCGTCATCGGCAAGCCGGGCGGACGCATGGCGTTAACC
>JABMOP010000448.1 GCA_013204125.1 Rhodospirillales bacterium
ATCGATCATGCCGACCATCGTCGGCGGCAATACCAATGCGCCTTCCATCATGATCGGCGAAAAAGCAGCCGATATGATTAAACAAGATGCGCATGGCGGAGAGTTAGGAAAATGACAAATGATTGATAAACAAGTTCCCGATCTGGCGGCGGCCCTCGAAGGCGTTGAAGACGGATCGGTTGTTTTAGTTGGCGGTTTCGGTGATGCCGGGGTTGCCAATGATTTGGTCCAGGCCCTGGTCGATCAAGGCGCCAAGAACCTGACCTTGGTCGGCAACGGCGCCATATCCGAAGTGGTCGGCCATGGCCGGCTGATCGTCGAAGGCCGCGTCGATAAATTTATCGCCTCCTTCCCGAAGGGCCGGGGCTCCAGCCTGTTTGAACCCGGCGATGCATCCGAAAATGTAGAATTGGAAATCGTACCACAAGGCACATTGGCCGAACGCATCCGCGCGGCGGGCGCCGGCATCCCCGGATTTTACACGGCGACGTCGTTTGGGACACCCCTCGGCGAAGGCAAGGAAGTGAAAGAATTTGACGGCGAAAACTATGTGTTGGAGCGCGCCATCAAGGCCGACGTCGCGTTGATCAAAGCCCGCACCGCCGATCGTTGGGGCAATCTTACCTACGCCAAGACGGCGCGTAATTTTAATCCGATCATGGCGATGGCGGCGAAGATGACGATTGTCCAGGTTTCCGAAATCGTCGAATTGGGCGAAATCGATCCCGAACAGATCGTCACCCCCGGCATATTCGTCGACCGGGTTGTCCTGGTGGCGGATGATCTGAGAGAGGAGAGCAGGCAATGAGCGATTACAAGCCGCTAAACCGTCATCAAATCGCCTGGCGCACAGCCCAGGACATCGAAGACGGCGCTTACGTGAATTTGGGCGTCGGCATGCCGATGGCAATTCCGCAGTATCTTCCCGACGGCCGTGAAATAGTCCTGCATAGCGAAAACGGACTTTTGGGGATGGGGCCGTCGCCGGCTAAGGAAGACGAAGACTGGGATCTTATTAACGCGGGGACCCGACCGACCACGTTATTGCCCGGCGGCAGTTTTTTCCACCATGCAGATTCCTTCTCAATTGTGCGCGGCGGGCATTTGGATATTAGTGTTCTCGGCGCCTTCCAAATTTCCGAAAAAGGCGACCTTGCCAATTGGAGCCTGGGGCCGGACGCCACGCGCACGCCGACCGTCGGCGGCGCCATGGATTTGGCAGTTGGCGCCAAACAAGTGTTTGTTATGACCGATCACAGCGCTAAGGATGGCGCCCCTAAAATTGTCGAGAATTGCACATTGCCGCTGACCGGATTGGGCTGTGTCGATCGGATATATACGGATCTAGCGATCATCGATGTAACCAAAAACGGCTTGATTGTGCGCGAAATCGTTGACGGGTGCGGGTTTGAGGAAATTCAGGAAAAAACCGGCGCCGCCCTGCGCCTGGCCGATGATTGTCAGATATTATCGGCGCCGGACCTCGGCGAAGATGGAATAAAATAGATGCTACGCAGTGTCAGAATTGCGAGGTTCTCGCCTATTGTCCAAAATAATATTTATCTGTAAGGTGTCGCCTAGTTAAATAAATTTATGGGAGGTTTTTTAAAAATGAAATACGGTTTGATTTTAGCCGCCGGTGCGTTTGCGTTGGCCGCATCAACCACGGGCATGACCGTCGGATCGAACGGCGCTTACGCCAAAAATGTAAATATCAAACTCAGCTATTGGGTGCCACCGCGCCACTTTCTGACCCCCGGCTATAAAGAATGGGCCGCGTCCGTGGAAAAGGCTTCGGGCGGCACCATCACGACGACACTTTTCCCGTCCAGCCAATTGGGTTCGGGCCGCGACCATTACGACATGGTCAAGCGCGGCATCGCCGGAATGGGCCTGATCAATCCAGGTTATACCCCAGGCCGCTTCCCGGTTCTCGCCGCGTCCGATTTGCCGTTTACCAACAAAGACAGCCTGGCCGGCGCCAAGGCGCTGACCAGATGGTACGCCAAATACGAAGCGAAAGAGATGAAAGACCATTATGTCTGTCACATTTTTACGCATGACCTTGGGACTATCCACACCACCAAGAAGCTGATCAGGGTGCCCTCCGACATCAAGGGGCTGAATATTCGCTCCGCCAATCAGACCATGTCGCAATACATATCGTCTCTAGACGGCAACCCGGTGCAGGTTCCCATCATGGAAGCCAAGGATACATTGGCCAAAGGCATCACCGACGGCATCACCGTGACCATGGGCGGCTTGGCCGGCACGTTCAAATTTAAGGACGTCACCAAATTCACTCTCGATGTACCTCTCTACGTGTCAACTTTCGAGCACGGCATTACCGAGCGTCTGTACGATGGTATGGACGCCAAGCAGCGCCGGGTGATCGACGATCATTGCACGCCGGAATGGTCTGCAAAGGTCTATAAATACTGGTACGATGCGGACATTAAAGATCAAGCCACTAGCCGCCAACTCCCGGACCATACTTGGACCAAGCCGAACGCGGATGAACTGAAACTGTGGCGCAAATCCGCAGAGCCGGTGGTCTCGTTGTGGAAAGCTGCCGTAACGAAGGCAGGTTATGACGCGGACAAAGTTCTGGCCGAACTTCATGCAGAACTGAAGGCTGACGGCGCCTTGTTCGAATAAATTCTTGGCACGGCGCTCGTCCTTGTTAGGCGGGCGCCGTTTCATGTCTCTGGGGGCTTTCAAACGTGGACAAAACTATAATCATCGTCGAAAAAACGGCGGGGTATTGCATTGGCTTTCTTGCCATTATCACCTTTACCGAAGCCATTCTGCGCTACGTCCTCCAAACCCATATTCCCGATAGCTTTGTGCTCGGCCAGATGATGCAGGGTATTGCCATCTGCTGGGGCATTGCGACGACAACCTATGCGGACCGTCAGATCACCGTCGATATCCTTTATGAATTTGGCGGGAATGTTATGCGCCGCGTTTGTGATTTCGTCGGCTATACGGTCAATCTCGGATTCATGGCGGCCTTCGGCTATGCCATCACATTCAAGGTGTTCGATATTCTGGAAGCCGGTGAAATTTCAAATGATTTGGCGATCCCGCTTTGGACAGGCTACACATTGGCGTCCATCGGTATCTTAGCTGCCGTGCTCATGTCTGCGATCCGGTGGTGGCAAGTCATTGTCCAACACCAATCTGTTCACCAACACGGGCTGGAAGGTGTGGAGCAATGAACGAGCCAACTCTCGTCGCCCTTATCGCCAGCCTGGTGGTGGTTGCGTTTATGCTCATGCGGGTGCCCATTGCCATTGCGCTCGGCAGTGTCGCCGTGGTCGGCTTTGCCTATATGGTCGATGTCGAAGCCGCCATCGGCATATTGATAGACTCGCCGATCCGCACGGTCACCAATTTCAATTTCAGCGTTATTCCCATGTTCGTTCTTATGGGTATATTGGTTAGCGCCGGCGGTATGAGCCGCGAATTGTTTCGCGCCGCCAATGCCTGGGTCGGGCACATGCCCGGCGGTATGGCTATGGCGACGATCCTTGCCTGCGGTGGATTTGCCGCCATCAACGGATCTTCCATCGCGACGGCGGCGACCATGACCAATGTTGCGCTGCCGGAAATGCGGCGCGTCGGCTACCATCCCGGCTTATCGGCAGGGGTGATCGCGTCCGGCGGCACTTTGGGTATCATGATTCCACCCTCGGTGATGTTCATTTTATATGCCATCATCACTGAAAACGATGTGGCGACTCTGTTTCTTGCGGGAATTATCCCGGGGCTTCTGGCCATTGTCCTTTACTGCATCACCATCCAAGTTCTTTACCATTATAAGAAAAATTGGATGCCGCGCAGCCAGCGCGCGGATAAGAAGGAACGCTGGGACAGCCTCAAAGACGTATGGGCGACGCTCGTTCTGTTTTTTCTGGTGATCGGCAGCATCTATGCCGGCCTCGTCACCATTGTCGAAGCGGCGGGGCTCGGTGTTCTGGGTGCCCTCGTCATCAGTTTTGCCCGCAAGCGCTTGACCTGGAAAGTGACGGTCGATGCGTTGGTGGAAAGTTTGCGCAATTCGTCGGCCATATTTTTTATCCTTATCGCCGCCTTCCTGTTCCAGTATTTTCTGGCAGTCACCCAAGCGCCGCAGCTTCTGGCCGGGTTTCTCGGCGAACTGGAATTAGGGCCCACCGGGATCATCATCCTGATTATGATTTTCTATATCCTGGCCGGCATGTTCGTCGATGGGCTTGCCGTGATCTTGCTGACCATCCCGATTTTTTATCCGGTGGTTGTGGGGCTGGGCTTCGATCCGATCTGGTTCGGCGTTCTGGTGGTCATGACGGTAGAAATCGGCCTGATATCACCGCCGATCGGCATGATCTGTTTCATCATGAACAACATGGTGCGCGATATTGGATTGGTGAACATCTATAAGGGCGTGCTGCCCTTCATGTGCGCCGATTTTATCCGCCTCTCTTTGTTGGTGGCGTTCCCCTCCCTTGCCCTTTATATCCCCAAAACGATGGGCTGGGCCGGGCAATGAGCGTAATCATGCATCGCCGGACAGCATCCGGCGCAAATCCTTCTTGACGATTTTGCCGGTTTCATTGATCGGCAATTCGTCCATGAAGTGCACCGATTTTGGGATTTTATAGCCGGCCAGCTTGTCCCGGCAATAATCGATCAATTCGGCTTCGCTGCAATCGCCGGCGGCGACCACACAGGCAACCACCTTTTCGCCCCATTCGTCGTCGGCAATGCCAACAACGGCGGCATTGGTGATTTTATCGTGAGACATCAGCACCGGTTCAATCTCGGCAGGATAGACGTTGATGCCGCCGGTTTTGATCATGTCGCGTTTGCGGCCCGCAAGAAAGATATAACCATCTTCATCAATGCGCGCCAAATCGCCGGTCATTAGCCAGCCATCGCGCAAAGTCTCCGCAGTCTCTTCCGGCCGTTGCCAATAACCTTTGAACACCGAAGGGCCGGAGATTGCGAGGTCGCCGATTTCACCGGCCGGCACCGGGCGCATATCGACGTCCATGGCCTCGATCCGATACAACATGCCGGCCCGACCGAGCGAGCTTAGCCGTTCCGCATAGGCCGGATTGTCCAGCGCGAGGCGAAAATCATCCGGTTTTAAAAAACTGATCCGCCCGCCCGCTTCGGACGAGCCATAGCCGCCATGGAGGCCCGCGCTGAAGGTTTTTTGCGCGAGCAATGGTTGGATGACTTCCAAGCGGTTGCCGCTAAAACTTCGGAGGCTGGATAAATCGTAATTGTTCAAATCCGGATATTCGGCCAGGCGTTTTAAAAGGGATTCCATGGCATAGCCGACGGTGATGCGTTCGCGCTCGATCAGGCCTAAGTATTCTTTTGCATCAAATTTCGGCATCATCACGAAGGGGACGCCGCGCAGGACGTAGCGCGATAGCTCGGAAATTGCCATGCCTGCCGCCAGGGGCGAAGTGATCGACGCCAGATCATCTTCGACCAAGGGTTGTTCGTTCAGATAAATGAGCGCCGCCATGATGAAATTACGGTGGGTGCGCACACATCCTTTGGGCGCGCCGGTGGTGCCGCTGGTATATTTTATAGTCAGATCATCATCGGGATCGATGGTGACGTCCGGCTCTTCAGGCGACGCCTCGGCCAATAATGTTTTGTAGTCGAATTCACGTCCGTGTCCGTCGCCGACACCGATGATGCATTGAACCGTTTCCAGCTGGTCACCGATTTCATCCAGCAAATGGGCCGCCGCCGCCTCGACAATGATGTATTTGGCGCCGAGATCATTTGCCACATAGGCGATTTCGGACGGGACCGAGCTAGGCATGACCGGCGCCGAGATGCAGCCGATTTTGGCGAGGCCGTAATAGACCTCGATGAATTCCACCGAATTATTTAAGATCATCAAGGCCCGGTCACCCGGCCCGGCGCCTTGGCCTAAGAGCGCATTGGCAAAGCGGTTGGCGCCGCCGTTCAACTCGCCCCAGGTCAAACGCTGATTACCAAACACCAATGCGTCGCCGCCGGGGTTATGTTTCCCGTTATGTGCGAGCGTATCGCCGATCAGCATGTGTGCCCCTCTGCCTTGTTGCTAATCATTTTCAAAAAATTTAAAGGCAAGTAAATCATTGCATAGATGCTACCAACTTTTAAAATAATAACAGGCATATTAAGGGAGCAAAGCCCGTGGGACACATACCCAAAGGGCTTCTAACAAAGACAGGACCACATGGCCGATAAAATATACAAACACATGATCCCGCTCGAGCAGCAATTGCCGGAAAATTTCGGACGTAGATCAAAAATTATCGATCTCGAAGACGCCGGCAAGATCATCGCTGGACAAAAAATTGTCGGCATATCCGGGTCGCACTCGATGGACGGCGCTTTGGCTTTGATCCGCGCCGCCATTCGCAACGGCGCCAAAAACATGACTTTGGTGCCGCCGACCACCACCTCGATCGCGGCTGATATCTGGATGGCCGCCGGCGCATTGGAAAAGCTCTACCTTTCCTATGTGGGATTTGAATTTCTCGGCATGGCGCCGAGCTTCCGAAAGGCCGCCGAAGACGGCACCGTTAATATCGTCGAAGCGGACGAGCCCTTTATCCAATTAGGCGTCCAAGCAGCGGCGGGCGGACGGCCGTTTAATGTCATTCAATATATTTGGGAAGCGACCGATCATCCGAAGCTCAATCCGGAAATTAAGACCGTAACTGATCCATTCACCGGCGATACAGTTTACGCCATTCCGGCCTTGAAATTGGATGTCGCCCTTATCCATGCGCAAGCTTGCGATCCATATGGCAACGCCCAATGCTGGGGCGGCAATCGGCAGGAACCGGACAAATGCAAGGCGGCGGATTTGGTCATCATCCAGGCCGATGAAATTGTCGGCCCCGATGTGATCGAAGCGGACGCAACAAGAACCACGGTTCCGGGCAGTTTGGTCGATCATGTGGTGCATGTGCCGTTCGGCGCGCATCCGACATTTTCGTCCCGCAATTACGCGGTGGATGAGGCGCATTTGCGCGAATATCTTAAATTATGCCGGGATGGGGACGCCCAAAAATATCTCGATAAATATGTGTTTGGACCGAAAGATCATTACGAATATTTAGATTTGGTCGGCGGTACCAAGCGGATGCATGAATTACGCGCCATGTTGGCGAGCTAGGGGAGAAGCGGGACATGGCAGCAGAACAGGTAACGCCCGGCACCAACCGGTATGGCATGGCGGAATTAATGGTTGTTTGCATGGCGCGCGTCATGGCAACCGAAAAAGAAACCAGGGGCGGCGGCGGCGCCAACGCCATCATTCCCTTATCGGCAAGCCGCCTTGCACAATTGACGGTCGCGCCAAATCTTTGGCTAACCACCGGCGGCGCTGGCTCTATCAACGGCAAGTTCGAAAAATTGCCCCTTGGCACCTGGGATCCGCGTTCCGATTCCCGCGCTGAATGCAAAAATTACATGATCGATGTGGTTGACGGTTTCTTGCAGGGCCGCGCTTCGACCGATCGTATGGAACTTGGCCAAGGGCTCGGCGCGCTTGGCGGTATCCAGATCGATAAATACGGCAATTCCAACATGATCGGCGTTGGCGAACATCCGCGCCTGAAATTTCGCGGCCCCGGCACGGTCGGCACGATCTGGCTGGCGTCCGGCCCGCAAGGCATCTTCACCGAACACCACAACAAGCGCTTGTTCGTTGATAAAGTGGATTATGTCAGTGGCCCCGGCTGGCTCGACGGCGGCGATAGCCGTCACAAGTTGCTGAATGGGCGCGATGGTCCGCCGCTTTGTTGGTCGCCGATCGCGGTTTGCGATTTCACCGAAGACGACCACCATATGAGGCTGGCGTCGGTGCATCCGGGCTATACGGTCAATGATGTGGTAGCAAATACCGGGTTTGACCTGGTGATCGAAGGCGATATCCCGACCACGACCGAACCCACCGATTGGGAATTGAACGTCTTGCGCGGGCGCGTCGATCCCGAAGGTCGGCTCCGCGATCGCAGGCTCACCGTCGGAAGCTAGCCGCCGGTAACGTAGTGGATGAATTGCAATAATTCAGGCCCTAATGATTGATCGCCGGTACCCAGGCTCAGAATCTCGGACATGTGGTTGTGGCCTAAAACCTGCTTGAACCAAGGGCAGGCCTGATCCCGTGCGGCAATTTCACCGATCAATTGAAGTCCGGCGTTCTGGAACGGGTAGCTATCGAACTCGGAAAATATAATAAAGGCCGGCACCGCTGCCGCCCCGACATTGCCGAGGGTCGATGCGCCGGCATAAGTGCTTTCGTCTTCGCCGTAATAAGCTGTTTGGCGCGGGTCCGCCGCGCCGGCGACGATGCCGTATTGACCGGATAAAAGTATCGCTCCGGCGATTGACGGCTCACCGTTCGATTGAAAATCTCTATGTAGACAATACCCGGCGGCATGAGTGGCGCCTGAAGAATGGCCAGAAATGATAATTTGATCGGGATCGCCCCCATGCTCCGAAATATGCGCGCGCGTCCATTGGGCGGCGGCGGCTACATCCTCGCTTGCCGCTGGCCAGGTAAATTCCGGTGCCAGGCGGTAGCTGGCATTAATGCCGATGATGCCGTTGCGGGCGAAATAATTGGCGATGTTGGCGTAAAAGCGCCCGCCATAAAGGCTTTTGTCGCCACCGACGAAGCCGCCGCCATGAAAAAATATTACGGCCGGCATTGGTGAGCGGGGCGGGTTTTGCGGTATGTGAAGGTCCATCACATGCCGCTCATGGGGGCCATAGGCAATATTGGCTAAGACCTGAACGCCATCCGGCGGCCCTGGCTCAAGCAATTCCGCATACAGTTTAAAAGTTTTTTTAAACAGATCCGGCGATAGGCCTTTGCCCAATTGCTCAATCTGTCCAAAAGCGCTTTGCCAGGTCGGCTTCAAATTCGGTCCCGTCATTATTCCGGCTTGCCGCCTGAACTTCCCATGAGCCGTCTTTGCACTTCTTCCGATCCCGGCGGCAGCATCTCGAAAATATCTTCGACGGCCAGATAATCCATGTAGCCGAGGCGCGACAGCGGTTTTAAGGCGGTCACATCAACGCGCCCGTCCTCATTGATGGCCGCGTCGTCGATATGAACGCCGAGCACTTGTCCAAAAATAATGTCGATGGCTTCTGATGGCGGATCGCCCGGCAGACGCAAGGTCATGTGGTACTTGCATTCGATATGAACGGGGGATTCGGCAACCCGGAACGGCGCAACCAGTTGGC
>JABMOP010000449.1 GCA_013204125.1 Rhodospirillales bacterium
GCCGTCTTCGTCGTTGCCGACGATCATGTCGCCTTCTACCAGATACACTTCTTCCCAATGGTCGTGGACGAAAGGCTTGGTCGAATAGACGCCGGGTAAGATGCGCAGAAACCTGGAGCGGCTGCCCGATTTTCCTTCTTCGTCCAGATCGGTGGTGATGACTTTTTGGTCCATGCCTTTTGGATATCCGGGCGGCGTTTCCCAGCCTTCGTCCATATCCAGCGGCATAAATTCGATATGTGGTTTGCCCTTACCCATTTTGGCGGTCCTTTTCTTGCGCTTGGTGTTCGTTACTCTTCCGGCGCCAATGTATTGATCTCGTAAGCACATACAAGCTCGCGGTTTAAGGCCGGGTCGATCAGCTTGGTTTCAAATTTATCTGCCGGACGAAGGCCGCCTTCGACCGCCAAGGTGCCGCAGAACATCAAGCTGCCGGGCGCCAATATTTTGCTATCGGGCCGGTAGATCGCCATCAGATCTTCGGGCGCGCGCATGGTGGTGACGGGGCCTTCCTGGTACGGCTCCTCTTGCCCGCCTTTTGCGGTAATCGTCGATTTCAATATCAATTGGTCCCAATGGTCAGCAACTTCGTCCAAGCGCCACACAGCCGCCGAAATCGGCTTGGCGCAGACTTGTTTGGATTGGGTGACGTCAACGGTTTCAATTTTCCTGTCCGTATGGTCGGAGCCGGTCCCGACCCATAATCCATCCTCTAAGGACAGGATAAAAAATTCAGCTTCGCCGCTGGTGTCGGTGCCGATGACTTGAATGCCCGGCCCGCTGGTCAATTGATCGACGCTGACGCGGTAAAATGTAGGCGTCTTGAGCGGCCGTTTGACGCCGATTTTTTCCAGCTCGGCGATATGTTCTTCCATCGCCTCGACGTTACGGCCGGTCCATCCGGCGATGATCAGATTATTGATTTCAACGGATCGGACATCGCTCGCATCTTTGCCGATAAAATTAAACTCGTGTTGTATCCCTGGGGTCATAATCTGCAGCGTCCTTATTCGATGTGCCAGGGGTCGGATTGTCCGCTGGCGGCGGTTGCCTCGATGAAACCGGATTGTTGTTTCAATATCCGGCACAATTGTCTGGCGCTCCCGAAACGCGTGAATTGGACACAAAGGCTGCCCGATGTCGAGACCCACCATTTCCCTTGATCGTTTGGCTTGCCGCCGCTGCCGGCATAGCTGAGGCTGACAAATCCACCTTCTTTAAGGTCCATCGAGAACTGCTTGTTGGTCGCGCGCGAAATGCCAGTGATTTTCATACCGGCGCGCACCCATTCGCGGCGGAAGGTCCAGATATCGCCCCGGCCGTCGGCGGCGGCGGCAACGAAAGACGCGCCCTTTTGTTTAAGAATTCTGCACAATTCCCGGCCCTGGGCAAAGCGCGGAAACTGGATGCAGAAACGCATCCCATCGGGCATCCACCAACGCCCTTGCTGGTAGGATATGCGCCCGGCATCGGCCAAATTTATCCTTAAATCGGCCCGGCCATTGGCGCCCAGGCTTATGACGAAGGGTTTGCCGTTGACCCTGGAAATACCGTCAACGGCCATGTTCGTAAATTTTTGGGAATTATCGGATTTAAGCCAAAAAGCCGCGCCGCCGACGCCCGCTGCGATGAAGGCGATGGCCGCCGCCGCGACGGCCCATTTGCGAAACCCAAATTTCCGCGCCCCCTCATTTGTCGCCCGATGGGCAATCAGCCGAGAAGGTGCGGCGGCGGAAATTCCCTCGGGCGACCAGCCAAAGGTTCTAACCGGCTCGGCGATGTTTTTGATTTCCTGTACGCCGGTATCGGTAAATTCGGTATTGAACCGGCCTTTGACCAGCGCGTACACGCTTTCTGAAATACAAATGCCGCCCGGCTGGGCGATGCTTTCCATCCGCGCCGCGATATTGACGCCATCGCCAAACAATTCGCCGTCATCGACCATGACATCGCCGATATTTATGCCGACGCGAAATTGCAGTTGCTCGTCCTTATTAAGCCCGGCATTTCTTTCACCGAGATCCTGCTGGATGGCGATGGCCGCTCTGACCGCTTCGCCGGTTGACGAAAACTCGGTTATCACGCTGTCGCCGCCGGTGCCGAACACGCGCCCGCCATGGGCTTCGATCTGCTTGTTAATGATTTCAAGGCAGGCCTTCAAGTGCAGATGGGTGCGTTCTTCGTTCGCTTCCGTAAGCCGGCTGTAACCGGCTAAATCAGCGGCGAGGATCGTGGTGAGGCGGCGTTCGACCGGTTGATCGGCCATTTACAGTCTCCGAGCGGGGTTTGAAGATACGTGCGGCTAGGCTCTAATATTTAAAAACATGATAGCCTAACTTACATAGGCTCCCTATATGACATTAGAAATGTATTTCTTAAACGGTGGAATCGGTATTCGATGCTCGATAAATTTACGGCCCTTTTAATCCTTTTGGCATCTTTTGGTGTCGCCGTCCCGCTTGAATACGCCCGGGCGGTGGAGCCCAAGGAAACGGGGATCGTTCTGCTGCACGGCAAGGGCGGCGATCAGCGCTGGGTCAAGCCGCTCGGCAAAGCCTTGGAAAAAGCGGGCTATATTGTTGTTAGCCCGCTTTTTCCATGGGGCAAGGGCCGCATTTATGATCGCACGTATTTAGAAGGCCACGCCCAAGTGGATTGGAACGTGCGTGCAGTAAAGCGTAATGGCGCCAAGCACGTCATCATCGCCGGCCACAGCCTCGGCGCCAATGTGGCGTTGAGCTACGGCGCTAAACGCAGTGACCTTGCCGGACTTATATTGTTGGCGCCTGGGCATTTGGTGAACTCCCCAATGATGAAGGCGTTGTCCGCTCCGGGTCTTGCCCTTGCCCGCCAGATGATTAAGGCCGGCCAGAAAAGGGAAAAGCGGGATTTTCTTGATATCAACCAAGGGAAAAAATACGGCGTTACGACTTCGGCAGAAATTTATCTGAGCTGGTTCGACCCCGATGGTCTGGCCAATATGGGAAAGAGCGCCCGTGCGCTCGGCTCGCGTCTGCCGGTGTTGTGGGTGTCCAGTGTTGAAGACCGCGTTGCCAACGTAACTGCCAAGAACCTGGCTTTCGGCGCCTTTGTCGAAAACAGCTATACCAAAGACGTGACGGTAAAGGGCAGTCATTTGGAAACGCCGGAACGTGCGATCGGCGCAGTCCTTAATTGGTTGAAAGAACTGGGTCAGTAAATTTTAAAGTCGGACGTGCCGTCC
>JABMOP010000450.1 GCA_013204125.1 Rhodospirillales bacterium
ATCATGAACGACAATGCCTATGAAAAATTTCGAACCCCCATCACCGAAGACGATTATATGAATTCGCGCATGATTTCGGACCCGATCCGTTTGTTGGATTGCGTCATGCCGTGCGACGGCGGCAACGGCCTGATTGTCATGTCCACCGAACGCGCCAAGAAATTGGGTTTGGACAAGATGGTGCATCCCATCGGTTTTGGCGAACGCGACAATCACGGCGTCAACAACCCCGATACGGACATTTTGGAAACCGGACATTGCGTTGCCGGCCCCAAAGCGTTGAAACAAGCGGGCATGAAGGTGGGCGATATTGACCAGTTCCAGCCTTATGACGATTTCATCATCGCCGTCATGTTGCAGATGGAAAATATTGGGTTCTGCAAACGCGGCGAGGGGTGTGCCTATGTGAAGGATACGGATTTGAGCCATACCGGCGATCTGCCCCTGAATACCAGCGGCGGACAAATTTCGGCGGGCCAAGCGGGTCTCGCCGGCGGCGGCACAAACCTGGTCGAAGCGGTCCGTCAATTGATGGGCGATGCCGGCCCGCGCCAAGTCAAAGGCGCCTCCAACGCCATGGTCACCGGCATCGGCGCCATTCCTTATTTAAGGAATTGGAGCTGTTCGACCGTGATGATCCTGGAAGCGGGTTAATTCAAATTTAAGGAGCGATATAATGAGTGATCAAGAAACCCCAGCGCGCCCTTTGCCGGTGCCGACCAATTTTTCTCAACCCTTCTGGGATGGGGCCAAAAACAAGAAACTCATGCTGCAATTTTGTAAAGATAGTGGCAAATATCAGTTCTTCCCCCGGCCCAATAGCGTCTATACCGGGCGGCGCAATGTCGAATGGCGCGAAGCGTCCGGCGACGGCGAGGTCTATAGCTTCACCATTACCCGCCGGGCGCCGCCGCCCTTTCGCGGCAAAGAGCCTTATGTCATAGGGTCCATCCAATTGGCCGAAGGTCCGCGCATCATGGCCGAAATTATCGGCTGCGACGAAGGCGATGTAAAAATCGGCGCCAAGGTCAAAATCGCCTGGGATGAAATGAACGAAGACTTCAATTACCCGGTATTCGAATTGGCCGAGTAGGGGCATTCGTGGCGGGTAATTTTGGTCTAGGGGGTATATCGGGCGCCTTTTCGAGCCGAAATTTCCAAATATATTGGGTTGGTAATTTTGTCCATACGGTGACCGTCTGGGTCAACCGTATGGCGCTCGGCTGGCTGACCTGGGAAATGACGCATTCCGGTCTCTGGCTCGGCTTAATATCGGCGGCGGGGATGCTGCCGATGGTAATTTTCGGCCCCATCGGCGGCGTCACGGCAGACCGTTTCGGCCACCGCCGCCAACTTGTAACCGCGACCTATACCGGCGCGGTGGTTGCAGCTGTCATGGCAATTTTGGTCGCCCTCGACGAAGCCACCCCTGAAAATCTTTTAGTTCTGGCCATCCTAGCCGGGATATTGCGCGCCTTTAACGTGCCGGCGCGCTCGGCAATGATTCATGCGCTGGTCGAACGCCGCCACCTGTCTTCGGCGATCGGCGTTAATAGCGCGACTTATTACGGCGGTAATTTTATTGGCCCGGCCTTGGGCGGTCTGTTGATTGCCGGTTTCGGCATCGCGCCCGCATTTTTCGCCTACGTCGCCGGCGAAGTGATCGCCGCAACTTCGTTCTTTTTGCTGGATATTAAGGACGAGCGTCCAAAATCGGCGCACGGCTTCAATCTATTCGGCGATCTGGTCCAAGGCGCGCGCTATACCGCAGGTCACAAAGGCATCCTGTCGTTGATGGTGTTAAGCGCGATCATGGCGATGTTGCTGCAACCCTATATCGACATGTTACCGGGCATGGCCGACAAAGTGTTCGGTCGCGGCGCCGACGGCTTGGCGTATCTGACTTCGGCCACCGGCGCCGGCGCCATGATTGGTGGGCTGTGGATCGCCCAACGCGGGCGCACCGAAGGTCTGGTCCGTATTCAGGTTTCGATGGCGCTTGCGGCCGTCGTCATGATGATCGGGTTTGTCGCAACCGACCATTTAGGCATCGCCATGGCGGCGCTGTTTGCGGTTGGGTTTTGCCTTATATCGGCCCATTCCTCCAATATGACGTTGGTGCAAAACTCCGTCGCGCCCGAACTTCGCGCCCGGGTTATTTCCATAAGCGGCGTCGTCGGGGTTTCAGGCCCGGCGTTCGGCGCCTTGGTGCTGGGCTGGGCGGCAAATCAATTCGGTTTTCGCCTGCCCTTGGCGGCAAGTGGGCTGATCGCCTTTCTGGCCATTCTTTTGGTAGCGCGCATGGTGCTGAAACACGCACCCATATTGGAAGCGCCGCCCTCTAATTCTTAAATTGGGTCTTATAAATTAATGCGGGAATGACCATATAAGCTGGGCGCGCAAGCCTGGTTTATTGAGGGAACCCAATTCAATGTTCGGCAATTCTCTGTTCGAGAACCGAGCCGCAATCGCGCTGGCCCTAAG
>JABMOP010000451.1 GCA_013204125.1 Rhodospirillales bacterium
ATCAGCGCCATGGCGAATTCAAGAAGTTTCTGTTGTCCAAAGGAAAGCTCGCCCGCCAGCAAAGACCGTTTGGAATAGAGCCCGACAAATTCAAGGATCGATTCCGCATGTTCCACCAATTCAGGCGGGAATTTGGAAAATATGGCGAATATGCTTTCGGCCCGGTGGGGCTGACTGATGAGCATGTTTTTGACGCAATCCATTTCGCCGTAAATGCGGGTCTGCTGGAAGGTGCGTAACATGCCCAGCCGCGCAATTTGCGGGACGTGCAGTTTGGATATTTCGCGCCCTTCAAGGCGGATCGAACCTGAATCCAGCGGATGATATCCGACAATGGAATTGAACAATGTGGTCTTACCGGACCCGTTCGGCCCGATCAGGCCAATAATGGAACCTTCGGGCACGGAAAGGCTGATATCTTCATTGGCGACAACGCCGCCGAAAGATTTATTTGCGTGTTCGACTTCCAGCATGGGCGCATCGCTCATTGGTTGCTCTCCGCCGCAGTCTCGGCATCTATTTTTTGGCCAAAGCGTTCGGGCCAGATATCACGCACCCACCCCAGAATTCCTTTTGGAAAGAAGACGACGATCACAACAATCAAGGCGCCAAGCGCAACCTGTTGCCAGCCGAGGAAAAAGGTCCAGAACAATTCCTTGAAGACGTGGAATAATATTGCGCCGATCACCGGTCCCCAAATGGTGCCCTTACCGCCGAGGATCGCCATGAGAACCATCCAGACGCCGAAGGTGACGCCGGCAAAAGCGGTTTCGCGGGGATCAATAAAGCCGATCAGCAATCCCACCGGCCCGCCGATAAGCCCAAGAAAAAATGCGGACATTGCCCAAGATACGGTTTTATAGCGGGTGGTCGGCAGGCCCATCGCTTCGGCCTTGTCTTCGTCATCGCGAATGGCATTGACCGCAAGCCCGAAGCGGCCCGATAGCATCCACTTGAAAAAGAAGAAGGCGACAACCGTGATCGCCATAAACACGTAATAGAAAAATGTTGAGCGGTCGCCGAAAACATCGGGCAGGACCGGTGTCGCAATTCCGGAACCGGCGCCAATATATTCCCAGCCGCCGGCCAATTCGCCGCCGGCGATGCCAAGACCGAGCGTTCCGATGGCAAAATAATGTCCACGCAGGCCCAACATACCGGAGCCGAGAATCACCGCGACAAGGGTCGCAACAATGCCGCCGGCGATCATGCCCAACATCATGCCGATGAGGTATTGTTCGGGGGTGAATAAGAATAATTTTTCGCCGCCGGGCGAGGTGTAAGCGGCGACGTCGTGGGTGTAGCCAATCAGCACGACGACGCAGACATACATGCCGATCCCGAAATAGACGATATTGCCGAAACTGTTGTACCCCATCTGGCCGCCCTGGGCGTCCCAGGAAAGGGCAAAAAGGATCATCAACCAAAGAAAGGCCAATTGGGCGGCGTAGGCGGGGAACAGGATCGGGGCCAAGAGGCCGACCACCGCAATGGCGCCGTAACCGGTCGTTTTTCCGGCAATTCTCATGAGAGGTACTGCCGTTGGCGGCGCAGGAGAAGATTACGCCAGACCAAAATAACCACCATCAAAAGATAGACGAAGGCGACCTGGAATTCTGCGCCGAGAATGAAGCCGGCGAAATTTTCCAGCGCGCCGAGGCCGAGGCCGGCGACCACGACGCCGCCAAGACTTCCCAAACCGGCGACGACAACGATCAGGAACGAACGGACGGTATAAAGAATTCCCAAGAACGGATGGATAATCCAAGTCATGATGATAAGCGCGCCGGCCGCCCCGCAAATCGCGGCGTTAAGCGCGTAGGTGGCGGCATAAACGCGGTCCGTATCGACGCCGACGATGCGCGCCGCCCGGGCGTCTTGCGCCGTTGCCCGGATGGCGCGCCCCATTTTGGATCGCTTCAAGAACATCACTAAAAACAGACCGAGCAATAAAACGATAACCGTCGAGACCACCTTGATCTGTGGAACGACGAGGGTTCCATCGAACAGGACCCAGCTATCGAGGCCGGTGGGGATCGTTTGAATATCGGCGCCAAAAATCAAATTCATGAGTTGTTGGAGCATGATCGAGAGGCCGAAAGTGGCCAAGATGGAAATGAACAGATCCCGGTCCACCACCCGAAATATAACCAGACGATAAAGCGCCCAGCCGACAACGAACAGCACGACCGCCGCCGCCGGCACGGCGAACATTGGATTTACCCCTAAATATTTGAACAAGACCAAGGCAACGAAGCCGCCCAACATGACAAATTCGCCTTGGGATATATTAATGATGTTCATAACCCCCCAGACCAGCGCCATGCCGAACGCCGGCATCGACAAAACCGCGCCGATCATCAAACCGTCCAGCAAAACCTGGAGTGTCAGGGTCGGGGCTTGAAATAGAAGTAATAAATTATCCACGGCTTTTACCAAGGCGTATCGGAAATAAAAATGCCCGCGCACAGTTTGTGCGCGGGCGCTCATTTATCATTTGGGTCTTACATTCCTGCTTTAAATTTGCCCGTGGCGAACGCTTCCGGGGCAACCGGAATATATTTGCCGTTTTGGATTTGGCGCAACACCATCGGCTTGTCGGCGTTCTTGCCGGTGCTGTCGAATTTCACATCGCCGTAGAAAGTTTTGAGATTGGTGTTGGAAAGTGCATCACGTACTTTCTTGGTATCGAACGAGCCGGCGGCTTCCAAAGCTTTGGCATAGACATAGACCGTTGCCGTGGATTCAGCTGCCTGATAAGGCGGTGCATAACCATAGATTTTCTTAAAGTCGTTGTAATAATCCATGGCGGTGCCGAACATTTCGTCTTTATAGGATAGATTTTCATCCCATTGGGTGGCGCAGAGGGTGCTTTCCGCATTCTTGCCGAATTTTTTCTGGTCGGTAACTTTTGCGGCTTCGCAATGGGTCATGGCCAGCATCGGAACTTTAATTTTCATCTGCGCCATTTGCCGGATCGCCAGGGCGGCGCCCTTGGAATGGCCGGAAACTACCAACAGATCAGGTTTCAACGCGCGGACCTTGTTCAAAGACGAAGCCATATCGTTAAGATCGGGCGGTAATTTATCGTCGATGACGATCTTCATCCCAAATTTTTTCGCTTGGGCGACGACGCCAAGACGCACGTCTTGCGAAAAGGGATCGTTTTCGAAGACGAAAGCCAGCTTAACCGAGCTCACTTCCTTGCCGTTGGCTTTGGCGTTCGATGCAGCCAGTTTGACCGATTCCGAGAGATATTGATCGGCGGTGGTCAGCACAGCGAACAGATATTTATAACCTTTGGTGAACAGCGAACGCGACGCGCCATTGCCTTCGACCATCGGAATTTTATATTTTTCAGTTACGGGGGCGACCGCTACGGTCAGACCGGACGAATAGGGCCCGAGCATGAATTTGACGCCGTCTTGTTTGATCAGACGTTCGACCAATTGCGCGGCGCGCGCGCCGTTGGATTCGTCATCGTAATATTTAACATCCAACTTGTAAGATTTACCGCCAACTTTAATGCCGCCGCGTTTGTTGATGTAATCGACGGCCATTTTATAGCCGCGTTGGGTATGCTGGCCGGCCGTCGAATACTTACCGGTTAAGGACAGTGCAGCGCCCAAAGTGACGGTATCGCCATCGACGCGCGCCTGAGCGGGTGCGGCCGCCATCATTGCAGCAATCGCAGCGCCTGCAAATAAATACGAAAATTTAACCTGATGCTTCATCGTAATCTCCCATGATTTACGCAAAAAATACGAGTATATCCCGTTTCCAATATTTCTAACCATAACTATGCGCGGATGGCTGATTTTTGGCAACTAAAATGATCGCCTCACGCTCAAATTATTAAGATTAATCAACGCTCTTTAAGGCGGCGGCGACAATTTCCATCAGCGCCTCAATTTGCTCTTCGGTGATAATCAGCGGCGGCGCCAGGGCAATGGTATCGCCGGTTGCGCGGACCAGCGCGCCGCCTTTAAAACATTTCGCCAAAATATCGGCGCCGCGCGTGCCGGGTGCGCCGTCTTTGGCGGCCAGCTCGATCCCGGCCACCAGACCCAGATTGCGGATATCGATGACGTTTGGCAGACCTTTTAAGCCATGCACCGCTGCTTGCCAGAAATTTTCGATCCCGGCGGCGCGTTCAAACAGATGATCCCGCGCGTAGATATCCAGCGTCGCCAGGGCTGCGGCGGAGGCAACAGGATGGCCCGAATAGGTGTATCCATGATACAACTCGGCCACATTTTCCGGGCCCTCCATGAAGGCATCATATATTTTGCTGGTGACCAGCGCCGCGCCCATGGGAACGGCGCCATTGGTGAGGCCCTTGGCGATGGTCATGATGTCTGGAACGACTTTGAAGCGCTCGGCTGCGAAACCGGCGCCCAGGCGTCCGAAGCCGGTAATAACTTCGTCGAAAATAAGCAATATGCCGTGGGCATCGCAAATTTGGCGCATTTTTTCCAAATAACCCTTGGGTGGGATCAAGACGCCGCCGGCGCCGGCCATCGGCTCGATAATGACCGCGGCAAAATTTCCCGCACCGTGAAGCGCCACGATATCTTCCAACTCGTCGGCCAGATGCGCGCCCCATTCGGGCTGGCCCAGGGTGAACGCATTATGTTCAGGGTTATGGGTGTGGCCAAGATGATCAACCTCGGCCAATAGAGAGCCGAAATTGGTGCGGTTGGGGGCAATGCCGCCGACGGAAATGCCGCCAAAACCGGCGCCGTGAAAGCCGCGCGCCCGCCCAACCAGCCGCCGGCGTTGCGGCTCACCCGCCCGCGCATGGTAGGCGAGCGCAATTTTGAGCGCCGTATCGACGGCTTCGGAGCCGGAATTTCCAAAAAACACATGATTGAGATCGCCGGGCGCCATGGCGGCCAACCGTTGTGCCAGCTGGAACGATTTCGGATGGCCCATCATATAGGATGGCACGTAATCCAATTCCGCCGCCTGGGTTTTGATGGCCTCAATGATTTCGCTTCGCCCATGGCCGGCGTTGACGCACCAAAGACCGGAGGTGCCGTCGATGATCCTGCGCCCGTCGGAGGCGGTGTAATACATGCCTTCGGCGGCGACGATAAAACGCGGGTTGGCTTTGAATTTGCGGTTCGGGGTGAACGGCATCCAAAACGACGAAAGATCGTTTGGAAGGGGCGGCGGCGCGGGAGTGTTCACTTGGCTCTGTCCTCCAAATTCTAATGTCCGGCGATTCGGGCCACAGTCTGTGATAAAGCAGTAATTTTGCGTTCCAGCAAACGGAATTATGGCGCCCGTTAGTGGTCCTCAATGCCGGCTTCCGGCGCAGAGGAGATTAGCGTCGAAATTCTGATTTGGGCCGGTGCGGTACATATTATCGCCTGCGCCTCAGCAAATTTATGGTCCTAAGGCTGTGTTTCTTTTCGTTACAATTTGAAACGAATTTGCCCCAATTCATCCCCTATAAAGGGCCACCTCAACCCCAACAGGTGAAGCCGCCTCGCGAAGTTTGTTCATCTCATCTTAAGAAAAACTGGGTAGCGTTTCTGCGCACCAGGAAACGGAGTACCCACATATGCGTTATTCGGTAAAGTACGAAGGTCGCGATAAAAATTGGGTTGTCACCGATACCGTTACAGCTCATCAGGTCATAGGCATTCACAGCACCAAATCGGAAGCCTATAAACAGGCTTTCGCGGAACAGGAGCTGTGGCGCAAACATGATCCCGTCGCCAAGCATTTAGCGCGGGTCCGCCGCATGCTTCCGAGATCACTCGCCACCGGCTAGACCGCCGCTACTGCATAGGCGAGAACGACGCCGGCAGCAGGATTTTATTTTCCTGGTAGTCGATGACTTTTATGCTCGCGTCACCCTTGGGCGGCCAGATGCCGTCGTCTTCGGCAGTTTTTCGTACATCCCCCCGTTGATCGAGGCTTTCATAGGGCCAGATATGGACCAGCTTGCTGGCTGTCCCGATATCGCATTCCATAACCACCGAGCAGGCGGAGCGTTCGGACCTTGTCGGCAGCGCCTTTTCCCAGCGCGCGCGGTATTCGCCCATCTTGCCAACGGTCACCATATAACTCCGATATTCGTAGTAGGGCCCAAAGCTGCCGGGCTCTAACAGCGGTGAGAACGGCCAGGGTTTGAATATTTCGACGGTTTGGCGGGTAATGAAGTCGCCGATGCCCGGCGGCCAGCCTTTGAGGCTCAAGGATCTTTCCCGGCATTCGGCGCGGTCGTTTTCGTCCTTGTAGGGCCAGATGTGGATGATTTGGTTCAGAGGGCCGATTTCCGTATAGAAAAATGCGGCCATTTCCGAAATCGATTTGCGTTCTTCGTAACCTTCGCCGAAACGTTTGATAACTTCCGGCATCGTTTTCGGAACCAGATCATAGGTGCGTACTTCGTAAATCATTTCGTCCCCTGTTCTATGCAGCCTGCCATGCAGGATGGCTTGATTTATTGTTACATTCCGAATTTAACTGTCAAAACAGAAAATGAAAACAAAAAGGCGCCGCTCTGGACATCAATCTGGAACGGGTGGAAACTCCGACCGGTCAGCCTCTGGAATAAAAAAATCAGCAACAGGTAAGGCGAAAGACAATGCATGGTTTGATGATGCGCGCGCAGTTGACGGTCAATTCGTTGATCGAACATGCGGCGAAATTTCACGGCGATACGGAAATTGTGTCACGCACGGTTGAAGGGCCGATCCATCGCACCACTTACGGCGAAGCCTTTCATCGGGTGCATAAACTGGCAGGTGTTTTGGCGGGGCTCGGTGTTGGCAACGGCGACCGGGTGGCGACCCTCGCCTGGAACGGCTATCGCCATCTAGAGCTGTATTTTGCGATTTCCGGCATGGGGGCCGTTTGCCACACCATCAATCCTCGCCTGTTTCCTGACCAGATCACATTTATCGTCGGGCACGCCGCCGACAAGGTGATCTTTGTCGATCTGACATTCGTGCCGGTGCTGGAAGCGATTGCCGGTGGGCTATCGGGCGTAAATGCTATTGTCATCATGACCGACAACGATCATATGCCGGAGACGAGTTTACCGAACGCCCTTTGTTTCGAAGATTTGATGGCGGGCGCATCGGAAGGCTTCGATTGGCCCGAAATTGATGAAAATACGGCATCGTCGCTTTGCTACAGTTCCGGCACCACAGGAAATCCCAAAGGCGTTCTCTATTCTCACCGCTCGACCGTATTACATTCCTTCGCCGCCTGTTCGCACGACGGTTTGGCGCTATCGGCAGCCGATTCCATTCTGCCGGTAGTACCGATGTTTCACGTCAACGCCTGGGGTATTCCTTACGGCGCTGCTATGGCCGGGGCAAAGTTGGTGCTACCGGGCGCCGGAATGGATGGCGGCTCCGTTTGGGAATTGCTGGATAATGAGCGGGTGACGCTGGCCGCCGGTGTGCCGACCATCTGGATGCTGCTGCTTCAATATCTAAAAGAAAGCGGTAAATCCTTGCCGCATTTGGAGCGGACCATTATCGGTGGATCGGCCCTACCTCAGTCCATGATCGAAACCTTCGAAGAAACCTACGATGTGGCCGCCATCCACGCTTGGGGTATGACGGAGATGAGCCCCTTAGGAACGACCGCACATCTGAAGGGAAAAATGCAGGACCTGCCGGACGTCGAAAAGATGGCATACAAGGTCAAGCAAGGCCGCCCCGTCTACGGCGTCGATATTAAAATCGTCGATGATGATTACCAATCTTTGCCCCACGACGGCGTCGCCTTCGGTGAGCTTTGCGTAAAAGGCCCCTGGATTGTCGGCGATTATTATGAAGACGCCGACGCCAGCGAACAGGCGAAAACCGACGACGGCTGGTTCCGCACCGGCGACGTTTGTACCATCGACGCCGAAGGCTTCATGCTTATTGTCGATCGGTCCAAGGACGTCATCAAATCCGGCGGTGAATGGATCAGCTCTATCGAGCTCGAAAATATCGCCGTCGGTCACGATGCGGTTGCCGAAGCCGCAGTCATTGGCGCGCCCCATGCGAAGTGGGGGGAACGGCCGCTGCTGGTTTGTGTCTTAAACAATGGCGCGTCGGTAAGCGGAGACGATCTCATTCAATTTTATGACGGTAAAATTCCCAAATGGAGCTGGCCAGACGCCGTTGAATTCGTCGATGAGTTGCCGCACACGGCAACCGGTAAAATCCAGAAGCTCAAATTGCGCGAAACCTATAGCGACTATAAATTCGCGTCGGAATAAGGTTTTTGCATTTTTAGGCTTAACCCGCTTCACGCTCTAACCTTGGGTAGAAAAGTCCAAGGGTGATCGCGCGGGCGACCATGAACAGCATCAGCGCCAGCCACAGGCCATGATTGCCGAGGACCGGCTTTAAGGTGAAGACGGCAATGACGAAGACCGCCAACGAAATCATCATGCCGTCGCGCATTTCGCGGGTTCTGGTGGCGCCGATGAAAATCCCGTCGAGCATGAACGACCAGACCGAAATGATCGGTGATACGATCAGCCACGGTATAAATTCACGGGCAAGGATGCGCACATCTTCGATGCCGGTCAAAAGATCGATAATGAACACACCGGCCAGCCCAAATATTGCCGTGTAGCCGATTGCCACCAGCACCGCCCAATAGCTGCAGGTGACGACGGCGGAGCGCAGCCTTGTCCGGCTTTTGCCGCCCATGGCGCCGCCGACCAAGGCTTCGGCGGCCTGGGCAAATCCATCCAGCCCGTATGACAGGAAATGTTGAAATTGGATCAAGACGGCATTGGCGGCCAAAACACTGTCGTCTATCTTGGCAGCCTGTGCGGTGAATAAAGCAAAGGCGAAAATCAGGCAGAAAGTGCGGACGAAAATATCGAAATTGACGGTAAACAGGCGCTTGATTTCGCGCCTGTCCAGCAGAACCGGTTTCTCGCCCTTCAAATCCATCGGCTTCGATTGGGCGCGAAACAAATAAAACCCCAATCCGAGCGCGGCGTATTCGGAAATGACCGTCGCCGCGGCGACGCCGGCAACGTCCCAGCCGAAGCCAACAACGAACAAGAGGTCCAGCAAGATATTGAGGCCATTCATCCACACCTGGATAAGCAGCGCCGCCCGCGTGTTGTGAAGGCCGATAAACCAGCCGATGAGGCAGTAATTGGCGAGCACCGCCGGCGCGCTCCACACCCGCACATTGAAATACGTGGCCGCAAGGTTTTCAACTTGATCGCTGGCATCGAACAGGGCGAGAGATATCCAAATGACCGGCGCCTGCACGATCCAGATTAGGGTGCCCATTCCGGCGGCAAACAGAAGCGCCCGGTAGAAAACCGCATGAACTTCGGCCAAGCGCCCGGCGCCATAGGCCTGCGCCGTCAGCCCGGTTGTCCCCATCCGCAGGAAACCAAAACTCCAATAAAGGAACTGGAAAATCACCGCGCCGACGGCAACGGCGCCGAGGTAGTAGGCTTGTTCCAGATGGCCGATGACGGCGGTATCGACGGCACCCAACATCGGTATCGATAAATTGGCGATGATGATCGGCAAGGCGAGCCGCCAAACTTCTTTATGCTCGGACGGTTTTGGAAAACTGATCATAGGGTTCCAAATAGCTCGATCATGCGCCGGCGCTCGGCCGCGTTTGGTAATTTTCCTTCGCCGGCCCCCAAATTGGCCTGCATATGATCGGGATTGCCAGTCGCCGGGATAACGCAAGTAACTTCGGAAAATGACAATAGGTATTTGAGGAAAAATTGACCCCAATTGGCCATTCCCAAATCCTCCGCCCAAGCCGGCAATTCTGTGCCCCTGGTTTTGGCAAATAATCCGTCCTGTTGGAACGGAACATTGATCAGCGTCGCCGTGCCGGTATCGGCGCAAAGGGATAGAAAATAATCTTCCGCCCGGCGTTCGGCCATGGAATACGGAAATTGGCAAAAATCAATTTCTGGATGAGATTTTAGGCACGACGCCAATTCACTAAATGCCGAAACCGTATAATGGGTAATGCCGATGTAGGAAATGGTGCCCTGTTCTTTCCAGGCCCGAAGGGTGGCAAGTTGGGTTTCGCAATCGACCAGATTGTGCACTTGAATCATTTGCATGGTCTGGCAGCGCAATTTATCAAAAGATTGCTGCATCTGGGCGATGCCTTTGTCTTTGCCCGATGTCCACACTTTGGTGGTCAGGAAAACTTTGTCGTGGACGCCTGATCGTTCCAGCACGCGCCCCAGCACCTGTTCCGATTGACCGTACATGGGCGATGTATCAATAAGGGTGCCGCCAGCGGCCAAAAATAGCTCTACCACCTGTTGCAGACGGTTTAACTCGGCCTCGCCGGGTGGGACATCGAAGGCGCGGTAAGTGCCGAGTCCAATGACGGGCAGGGGATCGCCGGTTGACGGAATTGGTCGGGTAAGCATATTGCAAATATTAACAATGTTATGATG
>JABMOP010000452.1 GCA_013204125.1 Rhodospirillales bacterium
GATATCGGCAAAGTGCTGGCCGACCCGACCAAAGATACCTTCGATCAAAACTCGATCCTGCTCGGCTCGCCCGCCGAAATCATCGAACAATTGAAAAAGACCGAAGAAATCGGCATTGAAGAAGTCATCCTCTATTTCAATTATGGCGCCAAGCCAGATGCCATGGTGCGCGCACAGATGGACCAATTTATGAGCGATATTGCGCCGGCCTTCGAAGGGTCCAACAAGGCGCATTTGGCGGCGGAATAAAAACCAATCTGGGTTAGGAAGAAATAAAATGAATGCACGTATCGGTGATCCGATCAGGCGCAAAGAAGACGACCGATTGATTATCGGCGAAGGCTGTTACAGCGACGATTTCAATGAGCCGGGGCAACTTTATGCCTATATGGTGCGCTCACCGCATGCCCACGCTAAAATTCTCGGCGTCGATATCGCCGAGGCCATGGCCCAACCGGGTGTCGTTGCCGTCTTCACCGGCAAAGATTTGGAAGAAGACGGAATTGGCCGCATCCCCCATCCCTCCGCGCCGACCTCCGGCCTCGATATCACATTGGTCAACCGGGATGGGGAGCGTTATGTCGCGCATCATTACCTGCTGCCGACCGACCGGGCGCGCCATGTGGGAGAAGCCGTCGCCATGGTCGTCGCCGACACCATTGACCACGCCAAGGATGGCGCCGAAAAAGTGACCGTTGATTGGGATATATTGCCGGCGGTCACCGACACCCGCCAGGCCGCCGAGCCGGGGGCGCCGATCCTTTATGAAGATACAATAACAAATATCTGCATCGACGCCGATGTGGGTAATTTCGACGCCACCGAAGCCGCCTTCGCCAAGGCCGATCATGTGGTCAAGTTCGAAACCTGGATTGGGCGCGTCACCGGTGTGCCGATGGAACCGCGCGCTGCCGTTGGCGTCTATGATGCCGAAACCGAACGCTATACGCTCTTTGCCGGCGGCGGCGCGGTCGTCCGCCCGAAAATGGAATTGTCCGGCCTGCTCGGCGTCGATCCGGAAATGGTGCGCGTTGTCGCCCGCGATGTCGGCGGCAATTTCGGTACCCGCAATTCCTTCTTCCCGGAATTCGGCATGGTTCCCTGGGCCGCCAAGAAACTTGGGCGACCGGTGAAATGGACCTGTGAGCGATCCGAGGCCTTGATGAGCGACTACCAAGGCCGCGATTTATATGTAGAAGTGGAATTGGCGCTCGACAAAGAGGGCAATTTCATCGGCCTTCGCGGCTCAAACCTTTCGAATGTCGGCGCCCACACCATATCCATCGTGCCGCTGATCAAGGGCGTCGAAATCATGACCGGCGTCTATCATATCCCGGCGGCTTTTTTCCGGGCGCGCGGCGTCCATTCCAATACACCGTCGACCAACCCCTACCGCTCGGCCGGGCGCCCGGAAGTGATCTATGTGATGGAGCGGCTGGTTGCGCTGGCGTGCCGCGAACATGGCTTTGATCCGATTAAAATCCGCCGCCAAAACATGGTGCGCGTCGATGAAATGCCCTACGCCAACGGGCTCGGCATGATTTATGATTCCGGCGCCTATGAACAGGTGATGGATCAGGCCATCGATTTGGCCGATTTGCCCGGCTTCGCGGCACGGCGAGAAGCATCGGCAAAGCGCGGGCTGCACCGGGGTCTCGGCATCGCGGCTTATATGGAAACATCGACCGGGGCGCCTCGCGAACGCGCCGAAATAACGGTTCGCCCCGACGGCGAGATCGACGTGATTATCGGCACCTTATCTTCCGGCCAGGGCCACGAAACGAGCTTCGCCCAATTGGTGACCGAATGCTTCGATATTCCCATCGAACAAGTCAATCTGATTACCGGCGATACGGATATCGTAAAAGTCGGCGGCGGCACCCATTCGGGCCGCTCCATGCGTCTGGCCGGCGTCGTTATCGGCCAGGCCAACGATGTCATTATCGAAAAAGGGAAACGCATCGCATCCTATGTATTCGAGGCTTCCGATACGGATATCGAATTTGAAGGCGGCAAATTCTCAGTTGCCGGCACCGACCGCAGCATGGATATATTTGAAATTGCGCGGGCGGCGGCGGAGCGCGACGACTTGCCCGAAGATTTGGCTGGTGATTTGACCGGCGAAGGTGATTTCACCCAGACCCAACCGGCATTTCCCTTCGGCTGCCATATTTGCGAAGTCGATGTGGACGCCGATACCGGCCAAGTCGTGGTCGATAATTATGTCAGCGTCGATGACGTCGGCCGCGCCATTAACCCCTTGATCC